>NZ_JBYSWF010000027.1:0-77680 GCF_058780865.1 Pseudomonas sp. GP01-A4 | reverse complement strand
CCCATGTGAGAGTAGGTCATCGTCAAGATTAAATTCCAGAACCCCTGATTGCTTATGCAGTCAGGGGTTTTGTTTTGGGCGGTCGGAAAGTATGGCGAGCTTGCTGGCGAAAAACTCCAACGGTAACGCGGGCTTCCTGATGCCACGCATTGGTCTAAATCCCCTCGTCCCAATCCCCCCTCGCGCGCACAAACGCTACTGAATCCCCCGACAAATTTGCACAGTTATTTCTGAACCAGAACACTAGAATAGGCACCTAATCTTTTTTAGAGTCCGAGCCCTATATGCCCGACCCGGTTGATACCCTTGAGGTGTCAGACTTACCGCTGGACGAACTGGTGGCATGCCATGAGTGCGACCTGCTGATGCGCAAGCCGGAGCTTGCCCGCGGTGAAAAGGCCCAATGCCCACGCTGCGGCTACGAGCTGTACGCTCACCGCCACAACGTCGTTGAACGAAGCCTGGCGTTAGTGATTGCCGCGCTGCTGTTGTACGTCCCCGCGAACTTTTTACCCATCATGCAGCTCAATCTACTCGGGCAGTCCTCGCAGGACACCGTGTGGACCGGCGTGGTCGGTCTGTTCGACACCGGTATGCAAGGCGTCGCCGTGGTGGTGTTCCTCTGCAGCATGGGCATTCCATTGCTCAAGCTCCTGTGCCAACTGGCGGTATTGCTGAGCATCCGCTGGAACATCGGCCGTAGCTACGGTCTGCTGTTTTATCGCATCTACCATCATCTGAAAGACTGGGGGATGCTCGAGGTCTACCTGATGGGCGTGCTGGTGGCGATCGTAAAGCTGGCCGACATGGCCACCATCACCGTTGGGCTGGGCCTGGCCTGCTTCGTAAGTCTGTTAATGGTCCAGATACTGCTGGAGGTGGTCATGTCACCTCACCAGATCTGGGAAGCGCTGTCAGGAGAGGATGCTCATGCGGGCGATTGATGCGGGCATTCTGATCTGTACCGAATGCCACGAACTAAACAAACAAGACCCGGACACCGACGAGCAAACCTGCACCCGTTGCGGCGCGCTGGTCCACGCCCGTCGTCCGAACAGCCTGACGCGCACCTGGGCGCTGCTGATCACGGCAGCCATCTTGTACATCCCGGCCAATTTGTTGCCGATCATGACCGTAAGCTCCCTGGGCCAAGGCGATCCGAGCACCATCATGTCCGGCGTGATCCAGTTGATGCAGCACGGCATGTTCCCGATCGCCGCTGTAGTGTTTATCGCCAGCATTCTGGTGCCCACCTTCAAGCTGGTGGGCATCGGCTTGTTACTGTTCTCGGTGCAGCGTCACCAGCCACTTTCCGCGCAACAACGCATTATCATGTACCGCTTTATCGAGTTCATTGGCCGCTGGTCCATGCTGGATATCTTCGTGATTGCCATCCTGGTGGCAGTCGTAAACTTTGGGCGACTTGCCAGTGTCGAGGCCAATCTCGGTGCCGTGGCGTTCGCCAGTGTGGTGATCTTGACGATGCTTGCCGCAGTAACTTTCGATCCCCGACTGATTTGGGATAACACGGAGTCGGACGACGACCATGAGTGATTTGCCTAAGGCTAAAACCCGCCCAGCTTCCAACTGGTCGGCCATTTGGGTGCTGCCCCTGATTGCCCTGATCATCGGTGGCTGGTTGGGATGGCGTGCGTACAACCAGCAAGGTATCGAGATTCAGGTACGCTTTGAAAGCGGCGAAGGCATCCAGGCCAACAAGACCGAAGTGGTCTACAAAGGCATGTCCGTGGGTAAGGTCAAGACCCTGGCCCTGGATGACGAAGGTAACAATCGCGGGGTGATTGCTACCATCGAGATGAACAAGGATGTGGAGCAATACCTCAAGACCAACACCCGCTTCTGGCTGGTCAAGCCAAGTGTCAGCCTGGCCGGGATCACCGGCCTGGAAACCCTGGTCTCGGGTAACTACATCGCCGCCAGCCCAGGCGATGGTGAGCCGACGCGCAAGTTCAAGGCCCTGTCCGAAGAACCGCCTTTATCCGACGCCAAGCCCGGCCTGCACCTGACGATCAAAGCTGATCGACTCGGCTCGCTGAACCGTGGCAGCCCGGTGTTCTACAAGCAGATCCAGGTCGGCCAGGTCAAAAGCTACCTGCTCTCCGAAGACCAGACCACCGTTGAAATCAAGGTCTACATCGAGCCGACCTACGCCAGCCTGGTGCGCAAACACACGCGTTTCTGGAACGCCAGCGGCATCAGCATCGACGCCAACCTTTCCGGCGTAAAAGTCCGCAGTGAATCCCTGGCCAGCATCGTTGCCGGCGGTATCGCCTTCGCCACGCCGGAGAACCGCAAGGACAGCCCACCGACGGACCCGAGCCTGCCGTTCCGCCTGTACGAAGATTTCGATGCAGCCGCGGCGGGCATCAAGGTCAAAGTCAAACTCACCGACTTCGAAGGCCTCCAGGCGGGCCGCACCCCGGTGATGTACAAAGGCATCCAGGTCGGCAGCCTGAAAACCCTGAAGATCGATCCGGACCTGTCCAGCGCCAATGCCGAGTTGACCCTCGACCCACTGGCCGAAGACTACCTCGTCCAGGACACCCAATTCTGGGTGGTCAAGCCGTCTATCTCCCTGGCGGGCATCACCGGGCTGGAAGCGTTGGTCAAAGGTAACTACATCGCCATCCGTCCCGGCGACAAGGGCACCGCGCCACAACGGGAGTACGTCGCCCGCGCCAAGGCGCCGCCACTGGACCTGCGTTCCCCCGGCCTGCACATGGTGCTCTTCACCGACAACCTCGGTTCCCTGGATGTCGGCAGCCCGATCCTCTACAAGCAGGTCAAGGTCGGTTCCGTGCAGAGCTACCAGTTCTCCCGCAAGAACAAGCAACTGGTGATCGGCGTCCATATCGAGAAAGAATACGAAGGCCTGGTCAATGGCTCGACCCGTTTCTGGAATGCCAGCGGCGTGACCCTGACCGGTGGGCTTACCGGCGGCATCCAGGTGAAAAGCGAATCCCTGGCCAGCCTGATGGCGGGCGGTATCGCCTTCGAAACCCCGGAGCCGAATGTGCCGCTGAAAAAGCGCATCCCGCGTTTCCGTCTGTTCCCGGATCGCGAAGCCGCCAACCAGCACGGTACGTTGGTGACCATCAAGGTCGACCGCGCCGATGGCCTGCGCCCGGGTACGCCAGTGCGCTTCAAGGGCCTGGACGTAGGCAAGATCGAAAGTGTCGACCTGAGCGCCGACATGCAATCGGTGCTGCTCAGCGCGCGTATCACCCAAGTGGCCGACCGCATTGCACGGGCCGGCAGTCAGTTCTGGGTGGTCAAGCCTGAACTGGGCCTGATGAAAACGTCGAACCTGGAAACCCTGGTGACCGGCCAGTACATCGAAGTACAGCCAGCGACCAAAAGCATCGGCCCACAGAAGAGTTTCGTCGCGCTGGACAAGCCGCCAGAAGCCGTTCATCAGGAGGAGGGCCTGAGCCTGGTACTCAGCGCCGCACGCCGTGGCTCGTTGAAGGAAGGCGTTCCGGTCACTTACCGCGAAGTCACCGTAGGCAAAGTTACCGGCTACGAGCTGGGCCAGACCGCCGACCGTGTGCTGGTTCACATCCTGATCGAGCCCAAGTACGCGCCTCTGGTGCGCAGTGGCAGCCGGTTCTGGAACACCAGCGGCTTCGGGCTCGACTTCGGCTTGTTCAAGGGCGCGACTGTTCGCACTGAGTCCCTGGAGACCCTGGTCGCCGGCGGCATCGCCTTTGCCACGCCGGACGGCGAGCGTATGGGCAACGCTGCACGGCCCCAGCAGACCTTCCCGCTGTTCGACAAATTTGAAGATGAATGGCTGACCTGGGCGCCTAAAATCCCACTCGGCAAATAGACCGAGGCGCGGCCTTCGCGAGCAAGCCCGCTCCCACATTTGACCCAGTTCCCATTGAAGGAACCCGATTGAATGTGGGAGCGGGCTTGCTCGCGAAGAGACCCTCAAGAACACAAAAAAAGGCCGCGATCCAGAAGATCGCGGCCTTTTTGCATTTCAGCGCAACTGATTAAACCTCATCCAGCTCCGGCTCATCCGCCTGCACATTCACCGTTGCCTTCACCACATCGTGACGACGGATGTACTTCCAGTCCGCCTCATCAATGTAGATCCCGTTCGGCCCGCTGCCGCCTTCCAGGTCGATTGCCACCTGGGCGGAAACCTGCGGCTTCACACTCGCCAGAATCGGCACGAAGCCCAGTTGCAAGCTGGTCTCCAGCAATGCCGCCTGGTTCTTCTCATCGATGTCCGCGGCTTCATCGAGGTAGTACGGCAGGCGCACACGACCGGCCTGGTCGCGGTCCATCAAGTGCAGCAACAAATACATGTTGGTCAGCGCCTTGATGGTCATGGTGGTGCCGTTGGAGGCGGCGCCATCGATGTCGGTGTGAATGATCGGCTGGCCGTTGACCTTGGTGATCTCGAACGCCAGTTCGAACAAGTCCTTGAGGCCCAACTGGTTATGGTTGGCCGCAACCAGGCGCGCCAGGTATTCCTTGGCTTCCTCGTTCTTGTTGTCCTGCTCGGCGCTCTGGCTCAGATCGAACACCGACAGGGTTTCGCCTTCTTCATACTGACCGGCACTGTGGATGATCTGGTCGATATGCTTGAGGGCTTCCTTGTTCGGCGCGAGCACGATGCGGAAGCTCTGCAGGTTGGACACCTGGCGCTTGTTGATCTCACGGTTGAACAACGCCAACTGGTGCTCAAGGCTGTCGTAGTCGCTGCGGATATTGCGCAAGGTGCGCGCGATATCCGTGACCGCCGCCCGCCGGGCCTTGCCCAGGGTCAGGGCTTCATCGGTACGGTGCGCGTAAGCGTTGATCAGCAGATGCAGGCGGCGCTCCATATCGTCTTCACTGTCGAACTTGGCCACGCCCTTGAGGCGCACCTGTGCGTACAGCGCGTCGATCTGGCCATCAGCGCGCAGCAGGCCTTGCCAGCTGTCCTGGTAGTCATTGAGCAGCGGCAGCAGGTTGTCCATGGAATCGTCGACCGGGTCCATGAACGGCGTACCAAACGGCAAGTCTGCCGGCAGCAACTGGCGACGACGCAATGCGTCATCCAGGGTGCGCTGCTTGGCTTCCATATCACCAATCTGCCGGCCTACCAATTGCAGCTTGGCCGACAGTTGCTGGACGCGCTCGGTAAACGCATCGCTGGAGCGTTTCAACTCGTCCTGGGCCGCTTCCATCTGCGCCAGGCTTTCCAGCTTCTCGCCTTCCTCGGCGCTCAGGGTTTGTGCACGGCGGAAATCTTCCAGCGCCTTCTGCGCGTCCAGTACCTGTTGGTACAGCGCTTCAGTCTGGGTCTTGCTCGCCGCGCGGTCGGCCGCCACGGCTTGCTGGGTTTTCAGTTGCTTGAGTTCTTTTTCCAGACGCTCTTTCTGGTCGCGCAACGCGGCGCGGTCAGCCAGTGCCTGCAACGCCGGTGGCTCGATGTGCGAGATGTCGATGGCCAGCCCCGGCACTTCAAAACGCTCGCCCTTAAAGCCATCAAGGATCTGCTCCAGGGATTTCACCCACAGGCCGTCCTCGTCCAGCGTGATGCCATGCTCACCCAGCGGCAAGCTGAACAGCGAACTGTTGAACAGGCGCATCAGACGCTCGACATCCTGCTGCGAGAATTCTTCCCGCAGCTTGGCGTAGCTGTTGTTGTCGGCGTGATCGAGTTGCTGCTTCACCGACTTCAGGCGTTTTTCCAGGTCCCGCAGACGTTCGTCCAGATCCTCGGCGCTGAACTGACGCGACTGCGCCAAGGCCCCGGCCAGTTCATCGTGAGCATCCTTGGCGGCCAGCAGTTGCTGCTCCAGCACCTTGACGTCATCCACCAGCGCGAAGCGGTGCTTGAGCACTGACAGCTCACCCAGCCAGCGCTGAATCCCGCTGATTTCCCGCTCCAGGCGCATCAGCTCCTGAGTGCCGCCGCGCTGGTCGTTCTGCAGCGAATCCTGCTCGTTGCGGTAATGCTCGGCCTGGATCGTCAGTTCTTCCTTGCGCGCACTGGCGTAGTCCGACCAGGTGCCCAGCAACGAATCCAGCAGCGGTGACAGGCGATGCAGCTTGCCCCGCAGAATGTCCCGCTGCTTCACGCCGTTGGCCAAGGCTTCTACCAGAGGGCCGGCAGCCACCAGCGAGTTGTAGTCCTGCTCCATGCGTCGTACATCGCGGAAGGCTTCTTCGCACGCCGCGATGTAATCGACACTGCCGGAACGCAGGCTGTGTTCGAACGCATCCAGAAACAGCTGCTTCAACTTGGCCGCGGTGATTTCCCGCATGTGCAGCAAATTGATAAACAGCGCGCGGAAGGTCTTCAGGCTCTGCTCGCTGGTGGAGCGCAGCGGAATCAGGGTCAGGTCCAGCGGGATCGACGTATGGCCGCCCACCAGCAAACGCCGCAGCTCATCGGGCTTGAGCTCATAGGCTTTCAGGCCTTCGCGCTCAAGGTTGGTGAACAGCTCTTTCTGGCGCAGGCAGGTGTCGTTCTTCTGGTAGTGCGCCAGGTCCAGCTTGCCGGCGTAGGCAAAGAACTGGTGACCGAAACCACCGCCCGGGCCGCGACCGACCACGCCGATCACGTGCGGGCCATGGGGAAGCGAGACTTCCACGAGGATGTAGCTGGTGTCGGTGGCAAAGTAGAAACGCCGGGATTGCTCCAGGGTGTACTTGCCGAAACTCATGTCCGACATGCGCGCCAGAATCGGGAACTGCAAGGCGTTGATCGACGCCGATTTGCCGAGGTTGTTCGCGCCGTACACCGACAGCGGTTCTTCCAGCGGGAACAAACCCAGGCTGTAACCGGCGGTGTTCAAAAGGGCGAAGCGGCGAATGCCGTAGCGTTCCTTGCTCATGCGTCGGTCTCCTGTTCTTCGGCAATGGCGCGGGCCAGGGCGTCTTCTTCGCTTTCTTCTGCAAAGTCACTCAAGTCCAGCGGGTCATCGGTCTTCAGCAGTTTTTCATCGCTGTCTTCGTCGATGATCACCGGGGCCGGCAACGGCAATACGCTGTGGATGCTCGCGGCCAGGTCGCGGTCTTGCTGGACCGAGAGGCACACATCGAGGAAGCGGTGCATCGGCGGCAGGAAGCGGTAGATGCCGTTCTCTTCACCGGCAAAACCCAGCTGGGTCATGCGGCGCATGATTTTTTCTTCCAGTTCCTCGACGGTCTGCACTTCGGCCTGGATAAACAGGTCGCGGTACTTTTCCAACAACGACGGCAGTTCGTCACGGCCCAGGCTGCCACCGTCGAGCACGGCGATCGGGTCGCGGCCCTGGTCGGCCAGGTGCTCGACGATGATGAAGGTGAACAACGCCAGGCGCTGGGCGGTCTTGTTGACCTGCGCGGCGGCCACGGCCGAGTCCGGCACGAAGTAGTAGAAACCCCGCGTGTCGCACACCAACTCAAAGCCCAGGGCCTTGAACAACGTGCGGTACTGGTCCTGGAAGTTCGACAGTTGGGCGTATAGCTCCGGGTCGCGGCGGCTGACGTGGTAACCCTTGAACAGCTCGCGAAAGATCGGCGCCAGCTGGGACAGTTCGGATAGATCAAGATGCATGAGGGGTGCTCGCAGAATTCCCGGCCGTATCAATACTGGCTGGAAGCAGGGCGAATGAGCGCAGGCTGACCTGGTGCTCGTGAGTGTGGTAATCCCGTCGTTCCAGACGTTCGCGCTTGAAGCGTTTTTCCCGCGACAGGCGTGAGAACCAGTACAGCAACTCGTCGGTTGCGCCGTCCGGTTCCTGCTCCAGCAGCCAGGTCATCAGGTCCGGCATCGGCAGCGCGTCTTCACAGCGCTCGAGCATTTCCTTGACCGTGCGCGGTGCGCGAGGGGCTTCGCCCTTGTGGGATTTATGCGCCTTGGGGAAACGCGCCGGCTTCGGTTCGAAGTTGGCCAGGGCGTACACGTAGGCTTCGACCTGGCTGGCACTGCCGAGAAAGGTGCTTTGCGGCCGGGTGAACATCGGCATCGCCGCTTGCGGCACCGCGTCCAGGCCCTTGCGGCGAATCGCCGACAAGGCCAGCGCCGCGCCCCGGGTCACGGCATTGTGCCGGCGCGCTTCTTCCCGCAACGGCAGCAGCAGTTCCCGGGCGTGACGCAAGGTCAGTTGGGCGCTGGTCTGCATTTCGAGGATGCGCGCGTGGGTGCGCAGCAGCATGTCGTCGTCCACCAGGTGGCCGAGGCGCTGCTGCTCGGTGAGCATGCGCAACAGTACGTTTTCCACCTTGCGCACGCCTTGTTCGAAGGCGCCGTCGGCGTTCACCAGTTGAATCATCGGCTCGACGTATTCGTCCCAGGTCGCCAGTACTTCGGCGTAGCGCTGGCGCAACGGGATCTGCCGGTCGCTGGTCTTGGCGCGATCGGCCACGGCAGCGAGGGCCTGTTCGTCGTTGGCGAGTTTTTTCAGCACGTCGCGCACGCGCATGTCCAGCAGGCGCAATTGGCGCGCCAGGTCATGGCCGTCGCGGATGTCGAAGGCGTCCTGGATATAACCCGCCAGGCGCTCAAGGTGGCGCAGGTAGGCTTCGATTTCCAGGCACAGGCCTAGCCGGTGCTCCTTGCGAAGATACGCCAGGAAGTCGTGGATCTGTGCGTTGAGCTCGAAACGGTTCGGGCTCTTGGCGACAGGCACCAGGATATCCAGGCGAATCCACACGTCCAGCAGGCTGGTGATGTCCTGTGGCGTGCTGTCCAGTTGTTGGGCGGCCAGCTGGGCGCGCAGTTCGCTGAGGCTCAGGGTGCCTTGGTCGAAGTGTTCGCACAGTGGCTCAAGCAGGGCCCAGTGTTCGGCGAGGGCGCGCAAGACGCGCTTGGGTTCGATCATCGGAATGGCCGGCTGGTTAGCGATTAAAAGCAGCGATTGTACTGCATCGGTGCCGGGATTTATCCACAGCCGGTCGTGAGGCGCTCACCGGAGCGATCAACTGCGGGCGATCTTCGTCGAAGGGCGGTAGAATCCCTGTTCTTTAGTTATCCACAAGTGGCCGACCTTTGCTTATCGAGTCCCGACGTCGCGCTTACTTGACCGCCATGCAGGTGGTCAACTGGCTGCCGCGCACTGAATTACCGTTCGCCGCCCCTTCGCGGCCCGAGCTGCTGGAGGCCCCGGAACCGTTCGAGGCTTTCGAGCCTTCGGGTGAGGAGGCGGCTGCGCCGGTGCCGCTGGTCAAGCCCGTGGCAGAAACCCCGGTGGTCCGGCCAAAGGTCGAAGTGCCGCGCCCGTCGCCGGTGGCCAAGCCGGTCGTCGCCGAAGAGGCGCCTGCCGTGGTCAAGGCTCCGGTCGTACCGCCGCCACGCTTTGCCCTGCAACTGCTGCGGGCCGGGCGATGCCTGCTGCTGGTGGAGTTACCCACAGGCGAGCGCTTCCAGGCCCGCGACCCGGCCTATCTGCTGCTCAAGGACATGTTGCGCGCCGCCGGCCTGCCCGACAGTCCGCAAATCGTTGGCGAGCCGGTGCGCTGGCCGCTGCTGGCCCGGGGCACCATGGACCAGGGCCCGGAAGCTGCACGGGATTTTGTGCAAGGTTTTGTCTCGGCGCGCCTGGAAGACGAACCCTGCGTGTGCCTGTGGCTGATCGGCCTGCCCGCCGTGCGTTTTGCCGGCGAAGCGAATGCCGAGGCCTGGTACCGCGAACTGCAGGTCGAAGGCCTGGGCTCCGTCTGGGCCCTGCCGGGCCTGGAACTATTAATGGAAGAGCCACAGCGTAAGGCTGATGTCTGGCAAGCCATGCGCCGGCTGATGGCGCGCTGGAAAAGTACCGATGAGTGAAGCTTTATCCTTCCGCCCGATGACCGAGGCGGACCTCGACGCTGTACTGAAGATCGAATACGCAGCGTTCAGCCACCCCTGGACCCGCGGGATTTTTCTCGACGGGCTGGGCAAATACCAGATCTGGCTGATGTTCGAAGGCGAGCAGCAGGTGGGTCACGGGGTGGTGCAGATCATCCTCGATGAAGCGCATTTGCTGAACATCACCGTCAAGCCGGAAAACCAGGGCCGTGGCCTGGGCTTGAGCTTGCTGGAGCACCTGATGTCCCGGGCCTACGAGGCCAAGGCGCGGGAATGTTTCCTGGAAGTGCGCGACAGCAACACCGGCGCGTTCCGGCTGTACGAGCGTTATGGTTTCAACGAAATTGGCCGTCGGCGGGATTATTACCCCGCCGTCGGTGGCCGCGAAGATGCGGTGGTGATGGCCTGCACCCTGGTCGACTAAACACAGGGCCCAATGTGGGAGCGGGCTTGGTGGGAGCGAGCAAGCCCGCTCCCACATTCAGTTCGGCAGGGTGTCAGCGGTTGCCGTCTACTGGATCGATATCGGCCAACTCGGCCTCATCCAGGCCATTGCCGCCGCCGATCTCGTCTTCATCGACGATACTCAAATCGTAATCCGCCGGATGGTCTTCACCTGCTTCCTGCGCATCCCGCGCGCCATCCTCATGGATCAGCGTTTCCGGGCTCATGTCATCATCGGTTGAATCATGATCGTCAGTGGAAGCACCGGTCATCCCGGCTTCGCGCACCCGTTCGTCGGGCATCAGGTGCTCACGCTCCCGAGGCGGAATTTCGTCGCCGATTTCCGCAGTCGGCTCCTCCTTGTCAAAATCCAGCTCGCGCATTTCGCCCATGCGATCTTCGTTGTCATCAATCGGTTCCGGCTGTGTAGCGCCGTAGGGACGTCGTGATTCAGTCATGGCGATTCCTCATACTGTGGGGCTTATAGTGTGTGGACAGGCATGGCTCCCCAAGATTCAAGAAATTGCCGCCGGCTATCTTTATTGTTGGCGTGACCCGGACGGGCGGTCGAGTGTCAAAACTGCGCATCATTCCTGAGGCTTTCCCTGATGAACGAACTACAAGACTTGCTTGATAACAACGAACGCTGGGCGGATGCGATCAAACAGGAAGATCCCGAATTCTTCGCCAAGCTCGCCCGCCAGCAAACCCCGGAATACCTGTGGATCGGCTGTTCCGACGCCCGCGTGCCGGCCAACGAGATCGTCGGCATGCTGCCTGGCGACCTGTTTGTGCACCGCAACGTGGCCAACGTGGTATTGCACACCGACCTCAATTGCCTGTCGGTGATCCAGTACGCAGTCGACGTGCTCAAGGTCAAACACATCCTGGTGACCGGCCACTATGGCTGCGGTGGCGTACGCGCTTCGATGCAGGACAACCAGTTGGGCCTGATCGACGGCTGGCTGCGCACCATCCGTGACCTGTACTACGAAAACCGCGACGTGCTGGCCCAGTTGCCCACGGAAGAGGAACGCGTAGACCGCCTGTGCGAACTGAACGTGATCCAGCAGGTGGCCAACGTCGGCCACACCAGCATCGTGCAGAACGCCTGGCACCGCGGGCAGAGCCTGTCGGTTCATGGCTGTATCTACGGGATCAAGGACGGCCGCTGGAAAAGCCTGAACACCACCATCAGTGGCTTCGAGCAATTGCCGCCGCAATACCGCCTGCGCCCGCTGGGTGCGGTCTAAGGGCTTTTGCGTTCGCGCCACTGCTCCATGAATTGCTGACCCTCGGGATTCAACGGCTCCTTCATGCCGGTGATCCAGCCCCGACAGTTGAGCTCGCCGCACTGGCAGCGAAACTGTCGGAACAATACGTCCTCGGTGTGGGCGTAATCCATGGTCAGCAGGGCGCCAGCGGGAATGGGTTGAACGGACCACAGTTCCAGGTACGTCATGTCGAGAAACGCGTTCGGGTTGCACGAGTGCGAAAGCAGGCCGCTGAACCACGGGTCGTACAAGTGGATACGCGAGGACATCTGCACCGTATGCAGGCGCCGCTCATTCAATGCGTAGCCGGACACCCTGGCGATGCACATACGGCTGTCAAAGGCGACGCGGGTCTTGATTCCGTCGCCTGAACCGTCTCGGGTACGCACCACTTCATAATCGCGAGCGCGGGGGTAGCCGTGTTCGGTGAGGGCGGTCGCGAACGGGTAAAGACACTGACTCACAGCGGTTTTAGCCTTGTCCATGGCTTGAGTTTTCATGACTCTCCAGGAGGGGCTGCATCGACCTGCCGGTGGTGTCTTGACTGCCAGTCTTGCAGCGGATGGGCGCGGCTCAAGACTCGCTTAAGTGGGAACCAATTTCTACTGTCAAATCTGACAGTAGAAATTGGCTATCTTTTATGTAGGAAAATGCCCTTCTTGCAGCCTGCTTCAGAGCGCCGGTGCTTCAATCGCCGGTTCTGGCACGGCGCTTTTCAATTGCCTCAGTTGGGTTTTGATCGCCGGCTGGGCACACTTGGCGTTCGCTTGATCGGGCGTCAGCTCGCGGATAGAGGTGTAGAACAGTTCGCAGGTCTGCTCCTTGCGCGTTACCTGCCAAGTGTTCATGCAGCCTTTGAGCTGTACATTCGGATCGCTGGCGGGCTTCTGGCCCATCGAGGCCTGCCAGCAGGCGGCGCTCAAGTCCTGGCCCATCACCTTCAAACCGGCCTCGTCGGCCTTTTGCTCGTCACCGTCATAGGTGTCGGGGTTGGCGGCATACCAGATGTAGCTCGGGTGATTGGCGCCCAGTACGGCGACCTGGCTCCCGACGGCCGGGCTGATTTGCGCCAGGCCCAGTACGGCAACGGTTTGCCCGTATTGCTGCTTGATCCAGCTGCGCACCGGCGCGCCGAAGGCCACCATCGGCAACGCGCCGCCCGCGTGCTGGCTCAGCTCCTTGACCATCCGGGTCTGGTAGTCGGTGAAGTAACCGTAGACGCCTTCCAGGTCCTTGCCCGCCGTGGCAGGGGCGGCGATCGGGGCGATGTCGATGATGGTCTGGTATTCCGGCGTCTGGGTCGCCGGGATGCCGTTGGCCGTGAGCAAGGTCGCCCAGCGGTCGGTGGTGGCCGACTCCAGGTAGTCCTGGAAGTGGGTCAGGGAATAATCCGGCGGGAAGTGCAGCAGCTCGATGCTCTTGCGGTTTTCCAGGGCCATGCCCAGCGGCAGGAACAGGTACCAGTTGAACTGCCATTTGCCATCACCATTGAGTTTGCTGGCGCCCTGGTAAGCCAGGTCGGCGGTATCGAGCAAGGTGGTCAACGGCTGGCCATAACCGTCTGGCACACCGCTGAACGTGGCCAGCACCTGGTCATGCTCGGTTTTGACGCTGACTTTGGCCCGGCTGTAACCGTCGCGTTGCAGGCTCTGGTTCAGGTAGTGCTCGACGGTCTGTTCCAGCGTCCAGGGACGAAAACAGATGACGCTGCAATTGTTCGGGTACGCGAACAACTGGGTGACCCGTTGCGGGGTACCCAGCGGTACGGTGATGTCAGCCTGTACGACCGCACTCAAGGTCAGTGCGGCCAGGGTGAAGGACAACCTGGTGAGTTTGAACATGGATGGTTCCCTGTCAGCGAAAGCCCGTCTGCGCGGGGTGAATGCCCACCCTCACACAGTAGCGGTTGACCGGGAAAAGCGCGTAGAAAAACTGCGTGCTTGTCGCTTTTGAGCAAGTGCGTCTACACCTTGAAGTGCAGGGCGTTGGTCAAATCCCCCATGGGCTTCTGGCCGCGCGCGGTCATGGCGTCGTCACGCTGCTTTAGCCCATCGAGGGTTTCCAGCTGGAACACCCGGGTGATCAGACGCAGGATCGACGCGGTGTCGTAGACGGTATGGTCCACCGTGCCCTTGCGCGCGAACGGCGAGACCACCAGTGCCGGAATCCGCGTGCCCGGGCCCCAACGATCGCCTTTTGGCGGTGCAACGTGGTCCCACCAGCCGCCGTTTTCATCGACGGTGACGATCACCACCATGTTCTTCCACTGCGGGCTTTCCTGCAGCACCTTCAAGGCGCGGGTGATATGCCGGTCGCCCGAAGCGACGTCGGCGTAACCGGCGTGCATATTCAGGTTGCCCTGGGGTTTGTAGAAGGTCACCGCAGGCAGCTTGCCGGCCTGGGCATCGGCGAAGAATTTGTTGGTGCTGGCGTCATCCCCCAGGCCGCCATCGCGCAGGCGTTTATTGCGCTCAGCCGGGTTTTCCGGGCCTTGCTGCTTGAAGTAGTTGAAGGGCTGGTGGTGGTACTGGAAGTTCGGAATCTTCGGAATGCCGCCCGAGTCCTTGAACTGATCCAGCGTTGCTTGCCACGCACCGGCGTACCAGGCCCAGTCGACGTTCTTTTTCGACAGTTTGTCGCCGATGTGCTCGTGGGTTTGTGGCACCAGCACGTTAGGCAAGTCGGGCTTGGAGTAATCCGGGCGCTCGGGGTCGCGAATCCAGGTCGGCCAGTAAGGCGGGGCCAGGGTGTTCACGCCGAAACCGTCCGGGGTCAGTGCGCTGGGGCCGAATTGCGGCGGGCCGGTCATGGCGCTGGCCGGGGACTTGTCCAGAGGCTTGAGGCGCGGGTCGGTCGGGTCGTCGCTTTGCAGCGTGGCGATCTGTGCCTTGGCCACCGATTGCGCAGCGTTTGGGTACACCGGCGGGGTGGCACTGATCAGGTATTGGTGGTTGAGGAACGAGCCGCCAAACGCGCCCTGGAAGAAGTTATCGCAGAGCACAAACTCCTTCGCCACGTCCCACAAGCGCAGGGCGTAACGGCTCTGGGCGTAATGGCCCATCAGCAGGCCGCCGGAGTCGCCCCAGGCGACGAACGCATCGTTTTTACCGCCATTGATCTGCATCTGGTTCTGATAGAACACGTGCCACAAATCCCGGGTCACCAGGCTCAGGGGCTGGTCTTCGCCATTCGGGCCTTTGAGGGCGAACGGAGCGTTGGGCAGGTTTTCCTGGTATTGCACTTCGCTGGGGTACGTGACGCCATCCACGGTCTGCGGGCCAACTTGCAACACGCCGCCCCATGTCGGGGGCAGGGTGCTCAGCAGGCTGCCGTCGCGGTCGCGCTGCTGATAGTCCGCAGGGGCGAGGGCCGACAATGGTTTCTCGACCCCGGGGAAATCCGCAAACAGGTTGTTGAAGCTGCGGTTTTCGGCGTAGATCACCACCACGGTTTTAACCTGTTCGTGCAAGGCCTTGTCCAGCTCTTGCGGCGTCAGCGGGCGATCCACCGGCTTGCCGGGTGCCTCGCTGGTATTGCCGCAGGCACTCAGGGTCGCACCCACGCCCAGCACGGCCGCGCCTCCCAGGAAGCGCCGCCGGCTGGTGTCAACTGGCGGTTTGGCTTCAATGTCTTGGGAAGGGCGGTCTTTGTGCTCGTCGCTCATTGCGGGGAGTCCATGCAGGTTAGTTGTTGCAATATGTTTCGCCGGAACGGTAGCAATGGAATGTGACGGAACGAAGACAGCGGTGTGATCATGTGGGCATGCTTCCTGATCCCAAGCACTGCTAGACTGGCCCGATATTGCATACCGCAGAGGTGCCCCATGAAACCTTCAACTGCCCTGGATCTCAAGAGGGCTGCCGTGCGTGAAGTAGTAGGACGTTTCCATACCTCCAACCCAAGGGTGTTTGGGTCCGTTTTGTTGGGGACTGATAAAGACGGCAGTGATCTCGATTTACTGGTTGATGCGCTACCGGGAGCGACCCTTTTTGACCTTGGTGGGCTGCAGGTGGAGTTGGAAGACTTGCTCGGGGTAAACGTCGATTTGCTGACGCCTGGCGATCTGCCTCTGAAGTTTCGTGCTCAAGTCTTGGCTGAGGCCCGGCCCGTATGATCTCAAATCGGATTGGCGACTACCTGGAGCACATGCGCCAGGCATCGTCCGACGCGATCACCTTTGTCGAAGGGGTGAGCAAACCTGAGTTTTTTGAAGACAAGCGTACCTAACAAGCCGTGATCATGAGTTTGATCATCATCGGCGAAGCGTCGACCAAAATAATGGATCAACATCCAGAGTTTGCAGCCGCCCAACCGCAGGTGCCTTGGCGCAGTATGCGCGGGATGCGCAACCGGATTGCCCATGGTTACTTCGACATAAATCTTGAAGTGGTATGGGACACGGTTCAGCACGCGCTACCTGAGCTGCTGAACAACCTGCCAGCCGCACCCGCCTGAAGAGCGGGTGCAGCTTCAGATAATTAAGGCATCACCGGCGGCAAATATTTAAGCGTCGTGCCCAACGCCCACAGCAGGAACAACACCAGCGGCGTATGCACCAGCAACTGCACAAACGAAAAGCCGATCAAGTCCCGCGCCTTCAACCCCAGCACGCCCAGCAGCGGCAGCATATAGAACGGGTTGATCAGGTTAGGCAGCGCTTCGGCGGCGTTGTAGATCTGCACCGCCCAGCCCAGGTGATATTCCAGGTCGTTGGCGACCTGCATCACGTACGGCGCCTCGATGATCCACTTGCCGCCGCCCGACGGGATAAAGAAGCCCAGCACCGCCGAGTACACGCCCATCAACAGCGCGTAGGTGTCGTGGGACGCAATCGAGGTGAAGAAGGTCGAGATATGGTGCGCCAGGGTCGCGCCGTCACTGCCTTTCACCACGGTCATCAACGCCGCAATCGAGCCATACAACGGGAACTGGATCAGCACCCCGGTGGTGGTGGGTACCGCACGGGCCACCGCGTCGAGGAAGCTGCGCGGGCGCCAGTGCAGCAAGGCACCGACCATCAGGAACAGGAAGTTATAGGTGTTCAGCCCCGAGATCGCGCTGATCGCCGGCTTGGTCGAGAATTCATGGAACAACCAACCGGCGGCCAGCAACGCCAGCAGGATGGTCAGCAACGGGCTGTGCTCCAGCCACTCGCCCGGACGGGTCGGCGGTTGCGGCTTGGGCATGTTGAAGGCCGGGTCGATACCGCAAGCCTTGGCGTCACGGGCGGAGTTCGGCCCGGGCGCGGTGGCGTAGGCGATGATCAGCGACACCACGATCAGCGCCAGCAACAGCACGCCGGACTGCCACAGAAAGATGGTGTCGGTGAACGGGATCATCCCGGTGATCGACAGGATCGACGGCGGCAAACTGGCCGGGTTGGCCTGCAACTGCGCCGCCGACGACGACAGCCCCAGCGCCCAAACGGCACCCAGGCCGAGGTAGGCCGCAGCACCGGCCGCGCGATAGTCCATGCGCAAATCCGTACGCCGGGCCAGCGCACGCACCAGCAAACCACCGAACACCAGGGACAGGCCCCAGTTGAGCAACGAGGCGACCATCGAAATCAGCGCCACCCAGGCCACGGCAGAACGGCCGTTCTTCGGGATGCGCGCCAGGCGGTCGATCAATTTCACGGCGGGCGGGGAGCTGGCGACCACGTAGCCGCCAATCACCACAAAGGCCATTTGCATGGTGAACGGGATCAAACTCCAGAAACCGTCACCAAACGCCTTGGCGGCCTCGGTCGGCGCGGCGCCCATGCCCAGGGTCGCCACGGCGACAATGATCACGGCGAGGGCGGCAAACACCCAGGAGTCAGGGAACCAGCGCTCGGCGAAGTTTGAACAACGCAGGGCGAATCGGGCGTAGCGGCTGTCTTCGATAGCATCGGCCACGTTCAGTACCTCTATTTGTATTTATTATGGGGGGCGGCAGTTTTGCTGCATGTTCCTCTACGGCTATTCATTTGGGAATGTAGTTATCTTCATTGATCAATGAGTAAAGCAAATATATCCGGCGAGATTGCCATCACCGGGCCCAGCTCATAACCTGCAGGCCATTTTGTTTGTCTGCCGAGCTTTTCCATGACTGCCACCTCTTATCCACAGGCGCAGCGTTTCTCCCGCTCCGACTACAAAACCCTGGGCCTGGCTGCCCTGGGCGGGGCCCTGGAAATCTACGACTTCATCATCTTCGTATTTTTCGCGCTGACACTCAGCCAGCTGTTCTTCCCGCCGGAAATGCCCGAGTGGCTGCGCCTGCTGCAAAGCTTCGGCATCTTCGTCACGGGCTACCTGGCACGCCCGCTGGGCGGAATCCTGATGGCGCACTTCGCCGATCACCTGGGGCGCAAACGGGTGTTCAGCCTGAGCATCCTGATGATGGCGCTGCCGTGCCTGCTGATCGGCATCATGCCCACCTACGCACAAATCGGTTATTTCGCACCGTTGATCCTGCTGGCGCTGCGCATCCTCCAGGGTGCGGCAGTGGGCGGGGAAGTGCCCAGCGCCTGGGTGTTTGTCGCCGAACACGCTCCGGACAACCATCGTGGTTATGCCCTGGGCTTCCTCCAGGCCGGGCTGACCTTCGGCTACCTGCTCGGCGCGCTGACGGCGACGCTGCTGGCGCAAGTCTTCACCCCGGCCGAAATCCTCGACTACGCCTGGCGCTTCCCGTTCCTGCTCGGCGGCGTGTTCGGCGTGATCGGTGTCTGGCTGCGGCGCTGGCTCAGCGAAACCCCGGTGTTCCTGCAAATGCAGGCCCGTCGCCAGGCCGGCGCCGAACTGCCGCTGCGTACCGTCCTGCGGGAACATCGCAGCGCGCTGCTGCCGGCGATGATCCTCACCTGCGTGCTCACCTCGGCCGTCGTCGTACTGGTGGTGATCACCCCGACCATGATGCAGAAAACCTTCGGCATGAGCCCCAGCCACACCTTCGCCCTGAGCGCGTTGGGCATCGTGTTCCTGAATATCGGTTGCGTGTTGGCCGGGCTGCTGGTGGACCGCATCGGCGCCTGGCGTGCGGTGTTGGTCTACAGCCTGCTGCTGCCGGTGGGGATTGCCGTGCTCTATGCGAGCCTGATTGCCGGTGGCGTGTGGCTGGGCGCAGCGTATGCAATTGCCGGCTTGAGTTGCGGGGTGGTGGGCGCGGTGCCGTCGGTGATGGTCAGCCTGTTCCCGGCGCAGGTGCGGGTGTCGGGGATTTCCTTCACCTACAACATTGCCTATGCGCTGTGGGCGAGTACCACGCCGCTGATGTTGATCGCGTTGATGCCGACCAGCCCGTGGATCTGCGTGGGGTATTGCGTGGTGATGGGCGCGGTGGGCGCAGTGAGTGCGGCGCATTTTGGCAAGCGCCAACCTACCTGATCGTTCCCACGCTCTGCGTGGGAACGACTCCCTGGACGCTCCGCGTCCGCTTGTGTGACGCGGAGCGTCACGGGATGCATTCCCACGCGGAGCGTGGGAACGATCATTACGTCAGGAAGTGCCACATCAGCAATGTGCCCACCAGGCCCACCACCGACACAATGGTCTGCAACACCGACCACACCCAGATCGTCTGCTTCAGTTGCAAGCCGAAGTATTCGCGCACCATCCAGAAGCCGGCATCGTTGACGTGGCAGAAGAACACCGAGCCGGCACCAATCGCCAGGGCGACCAGTGAGCTTTGCGTCGCCGCCAATCCCGCCATCATCGGCGCCAGGATGCCCGCCGTTGTCGTGGTGGCGACGGTCGCCGACCCCGTGGCCTGACGCAGCGCCACCGCAATCAACCAGGCCAGCAACAGGTACGGCATGTGCGCGCCTTCGGCCACCTTGCTGATGGTCTGGCTCACGCCGGCATCCAGCAGGGTTTGCTTCAACCCGCCACCGGCGCCGATGGTCAGCAACAGCACCGCGATCGGCGCCAGCGCCTTGCGCAGGGTGTTGCCGACATCGGCCCGCGGCATGCCGCTGGCCCAGCCCAGGCAGATCACCGCGGCAATCACCGCCAGGCCCAGCGCGATCAACGGCTCACCGAGGAACTTCAAGGTCAGTGCCACCGGGCTTTCCGGCGACATGGCAACCTTGGCCAGGGTGCTGCCGAGCATCAGGATCACCGGCAACAGGATGATCAGCAGCGACACACCAAAACTCGGCTGGCGCGGCGCCTTGGGCGGTGCGCTGAACAGCGCGCCAATGTCGGCCGGCTCGTCCACGTGCATGCGCTTGGACAGCCAGTTGCCGTACAGCGGGCCGGCCAGAATCACGGCCGGTACCGCCAGGCAGAAGCCCAGCAACATGGTCAGGCCCAGGTCGGCGTGCAATGCGCCCACCGCAATCAGCGGCCCCGGATGCGGCGGCATCAAAGCGTGCAGGGTGGTCATCCCCGCCAGCGCCGGGATCGCGATTTTCAGCAGCGGCTGGTTCGAACGCTTGGCCATCACAAAGATGATCGGCACCATCATCACCAGGCCCACTTCGAAGAACAGCGGCAAGCCAATCACCATCGCCACCAGCGCCATCACCCACGGCAATGACTTGCCCTTGCCCAACCCCAGCAGGGTGGTGGCGATACGGTCGGCAGCACCGGATTCGGCCATCAACGCGCCGAGCATCGAGCCCAGGGCAATGATGATCCCGGCTTCACCGAGAATCGCCCCGGCGCCTTTGCTGAAGGCCTTGGCCACTTCTTCCGGCGGCAAGCCCGCGCCGACACCGGCGATAAACGTACCGATCAGGATCGACAGGAAGGGCGGCAGCTTGGTCGCGCTGATCAACACAATGATGCTGGCGATGGCCAGTAATACGCAGAACATGAGGCGGGTGTCGTGAACCATCCACGCGGCAGTCGATAACTCCAAAACGGGACTCCTTATCGAACAGGTTGGCTAATATGTTTCTTTTTGTTTCCTGCTCGAAAAGCATACCTGATACAACGGTTCCAGAGCGTTCATGTTCAATTTTGGTGCGCATGGCTTAACGCCCAGCTGACGGCGAGATGACAATTTTGCAACTCGTGCCGGTGGTTTTGGCCTATAGCTCTATGATCAACCGGACGACCACCCACGAGGATATTTCATGAGCGCAGGACACAGCCACGCCCAGGTACGCGCCGGCCACGAACGGCTGTTATGGATCGCATTGGCACTGACTGGCAGCTTTATGATCGCCGAGGTGATCGGCGCCTTTATCACCGGCAGCCTGGCGCTGTTGTCCGATGCCGCGCACATGATGACCGACGCCCTGGCGCTAGGGATTTCCCTGGTGGCGATCCAGGTCGCCAAGCGCGCCGCCGACCGCAAGCGCACCTTCGGCTATGCGCGTTTCGAGATCCTGGCGGCAGCGTTTAATGCGCTGCTGCTGTTCGGCGTGGCGTTCTACATCCTGTATGAGGCGTATCAACGCTTGCAGGCGCCCGCTGAGATCCAGTCCACCGGCATGCTGGTGATCGCGGTGCTGGGGCTGATCGTCAACCTGATTTCCATGCGATTGCTGAGTGCGGCCAGCGGCGAAAGCCTGAATGTGAAGGGCGCTTACCTGGAGGTCTGGAGCGACATGCTCGGCTCCATCGGCGTGATCATCGCGGCGTTGGTGATCATGTACACCGGCTGGGGCTGGGTGGATTCGGTGGTGGCGGCGGCGATTGGCTTCTGGGTGTTGCCCCGCACCTGGACGCTGCTCAAGGAAAGCATGAACGTGCTGCTGCAAGGTGTGCCGGATGGCATTGATATCGACAAGGTGGAGCAGGCGATTCGCGGCGTTCCCGGGGTCAAGGACGTGCACGACCTGCATATCTGGGCCCTCACCAGCGGCAAAAATGTGCTGAGTACTCATCTGGTGGCGGATTCGGCGCAAGGCAGCGAGCAACAGATCCTCAGCCAGGTGACGGAGTTACTGCATGAACAATTCGATATTTCCCACGCCACGATCCAGATCGAGGGCGAAGGTTTTCAGCATGACGAGCACGACGAGGTGCACGCTTGAGCGTCACTCACGGTCTTCCAGCACATAACCCACGCCGCGCAAGGTATGGATCAACTTGCGCTCGAACGGGTCATCGATCTTCGCCCGCAGGCGGCGGATCGACACTTCCACCACATTGGTGTCGCAATCAAAGTTCATGTCCCACACGAACGAGATAATTTGCGTGCGCGACAGCACCACGCCGCTCTGGCGCATCAGCAGGTGCAGCAGGGCGAACTCCTTGGTGGTCAGGTCGATGCGCTGCAAACCGCGAAACGCCCGGTGGCGGCCCTGATCCAATTCCAGGTCGGCCACCCGCAACACATCCGGCACCGGCGAATGCACGCTGCGGCGCATCAAGTTGCGCACCCGCGCGAGTAATTCGGGGAACTCAAACGGCTTGACCAGGTAATCATCGGCGCCCAGGTCCAGGCCCTTGATCCGGTCGGCGAGGCGGCCCTGGGCGGTCAGCATCATGATGCGGGTGCTGCTGTTCTGGCGGATGCGTTGCAGCACGTCCCAGCCATCCATCAACGGCAAATTCACGTCGAGCATCACCAGGTCGTAGGCGTGCTGGCGAGACAAATGCAGGCCGTCGGCGCCGGTGGCGGCACAGTCGACGATATAGCCACTTTCGCTCAATCCCTGATGTAGATAATCGGCGGTTTTAGGTTCGTCTTCGATAACCAGAATACGCATGTCGAGGATCCCGCTGGGCAGTGGAAAAGTTGCCCGGAGCTTAAAGCAAAAGCCCGCGCCAGAGCCGTTGCTAACGGATTTGTAATGTTCTGGCCACTCCTCTGATAAGTACCGAAAGTTACATTGCCCACCTGTTAATTCATGGGCATGGAACTCTTGTTATGCCAACTTTTGTCCGCACGTTTATCGGCGCTTCGGTGCTGTTGCTGATGACGGTCCAGGGCGCAAACGCGCAAACCCTGACCCTCGAATCGGCCCTGCAAACCGCCTTCGCCAACAACCCCGACATGGCCGCTGCGCAGTGGGAAATCGACATCGCCCAAGGCGGTCGCCAGCAGGCCGGTTTGATCCCGAATCCGGTGGCCTCCTGGGATGCCGAAGACACCCGCCGCAACTCGCGCACCACCACCGTGAAACTGAGCCAAACCCTGGAACTGGGTGGCAAGCGCGGCGCCCGGATTGATGTCGCCACCCGTGCCCAGGAGGCGGCCGCACTCACCCTGGAACAGCGCCGCAACGGTCTGCGTGCGGAGGTCATCGACGGTTACTACGGCGCACTTCGCGCTCAGGAACGCCTCGACCTGGCCCAGCGCTCATTGGCATTGGCCGAGCGCGGCCTGGTGGTGGCCAATGGTCGCGTCACCGCCGGCAAAACGTCCCCGGTGGAAGCCACCCGCGCCCAGGTGCAACTCTCGGAAATCCGCCTGGAATTCAACCGCGCGCAGATGGGCCTGAGCGATGCCTACCGGCGCCTCGCGGCCAGTACTGGCGCGGCCAGCACCGATTTCCAGGCCGTCGCCACCCAAGCCCAGGCCGCCCCGGCATTACCGTCGCCCGCGCAGCTGCTGGCGCGCCTGGAACAGACCGCCGAACTGCGCCTGGCCGAGCTGCAAATCGTCCAGGGCGAAGCGGCCCTGGGCCTGGAAAAAGCCCAGCGCATTCCCGACCTCGACGTGTCCATCGGCAGCCAATACGACGCCAGCGTGCGTGAGCGGGTCAACGTGGTGGGCGTGTCGATGCCAATCCCGCTGTTCAACCGCAACCAGGGCAACGTGCTGGCCGCGAGTCGCCGTGCCGACCAGGCCCGCGACCTGCGCAACGCCGCCGAACTGCGCCTGCGCACCGAAACCCGCCAGGCCCTGGACCTTTGGCAAACCGCGAATACCGAAGTGCGCTCGTTCAACCAACAGATCCTGCCCGCCGCACAAAGCGCGGTGGACAGCGCCACCCGCGGTTTCGAGATGGGCAAGTTCAACTTCCTCGACGTACTCGACGCCCAGCGCACCTTGATTGCGGCCCGCACCCAATACCTCGCGGCGACCGCCCAGGCCACCGAAGCCTGGGTGCGCATCGAACGGATTTACGGCGACCTCGCCCGGTTTTGATTTTTTCAGGAGCGTTCCATGAACAACAAACACAGGATGGCGCTGGCCGTTGCGCTGATGCTGGCGTGGCCGGCCATCAGCGGTGCGGCAGAGGCGGAAGAAGAAGGCAAGATCGAGCTGACCGAACAGCAGGTCCAGGCCGCCGGTATTCAACTGGCCCCGGCGCAATCCCGGCAGATCAGCACTGTGCTTTCGCTGCCGGGCGAGGTGCGTTTCGACGAAGACCGCACCTCCCACATCGTCCCGCGTGCTGCCGGCGTGGTGGAGTCGGTGAAGGTCAACCTCGGCCAATCGGTGAAGAAGGGCGAGCTGCTCGCGGTGATCGCCAGCCAGCAGATTTCCGATCAGCGCAGTGAACTGGCGGCCAGTGAGCGCCGGGTGGTACTGGCCCGCACCACCTTCCAGCGCGAGCGCCAGTTGTGGCAGGACAGGATCTCCGCCGAACAGGATTACCTGCTGGCGCGCCAGGCGCTGCAAGAGGCCGAAATCGCCCTGAACAATGCCCGGCAAAAGATGAATGCCCTGAGCGGCAGCGCTGTATTGGTCGGCGGCAATCGCTACGAACTGCGAGCGCCGTTCGACGGCGTGGTGGTGGAAAAACACCTGGGTGTCGGCGAGGTGGTGAGCGAGACCAGCAACGCCTTCACCCTGTCGGACCTGTCCCAGGTGTGGGTCACCTTCGGCGTGTTCCCCAAGGATTTGAACAAGGTCCGGGTCGGCAAACCGGTGAAGGTCACGTCCTCGGAAATGGGCACCGAAGTACTTGGCACCGTGGCCTATGTCGGCAACTTACTGGGGGAGCAGACCCGCACCGCCACCGTACGCGTCACGGTGCCGAACCCCGACGCTTCGTGGCGTCCAGGGCTGTTCGTTTCCGTGCAGGTCGCCACCGACACCTACCCGGCCAAGGTCACCGTCCCCCAGGAGGCGATCCAGACCGTCGAGGACAAACCCTCGGTGTTCGTGCGCACCAGCGACGGCTTCATGACCCGGCATATCGAACTGGGCGTCAGCGAAAACGGTTTCGTCGAAGTGCGCCAGGGCCTCGACGCCGGCGCGCAGGTGGCCACCGCCGGCAGCTTCATCCTCAAGTCCGAGTTGGGCAAGGCCTCGGCCGAGCACGCCCATTGATCCTGCGAGTGATTTCCCATGTTTGAGCGCCTTATCCAATTCGCCATCGAGCAGCGCATCATCGTGCTGTTGGCGGTGCTGCTGATGGCCGGTGTCGGTATCGCCAGCTATCAGAAATTGCCCATCGACGCCGTGCCGGATATCACCAACGTCCAGGTGCAGATCAACTCGGCGGCGGCGGGTTTTTCGCCGCTGGAAACCGAGCAGCGCATCACCTTTCCCATCGAGACCGCCATGGCCGGGCTGCCGGGCTTGCAGCAGACCCGCTCGCTGTCGCGCTCGGGCTTGTCCCAGGTCACGGTGATTTTCAAGGACGGCACCGACCTGTTCTTCGCCCGCCAGCTGGTCAACGAACGCTTGCAGGTGGCTCGCGAGCAACTCCCCGATGGCATCGAAAGCATGATGGGGCCGATCTCCACCGGGCTCGGGGAAATCTTCCTGTGGACCGTGGAGGCGAAAGACGGCGCGCGCAAGGAGGACGGCTCAGCCTATACGCCGACCGACCTGCGGGTGATCCAGGACTGGATCATCAAGCCGCAACTGCGCAACGTGCCGGGGGTGGCCGAGATCAACACCATCGGCGGCTTTGCCAAGGAATACCAGATCGCCCCGGACCCCAAGCGCCTGGCGGCCTACAACCTGACCTTGGGCGACCTGGTCACGGCGCTGGAGCGCAACAACGCCAACGTCGGCGCCGGCTACATCGAGCGCAGCGGCGAGCAATTGCTGATCCGTGCGCCGGGGCAAGTCGGGTCCATCGACGACATTGCCAACATCGTCATCACCACTTCCGACGGTACGCCGATTCGGGTGCGCAACGTCGCCCAGGTCGACATTGGCCGCGAGCTGCGTACCGGTGCCGCCACGGAAAATGGCCGCGAAGTGGTGCTGGGCACGGTGTTCATGTTGATCGGCGAAAACAGTCGCACGGTGTCCCTGGCGGTCGCGAAAAAACTCGAAGAGATCAACCGTTCGCTGCCTGAAGGTGTGGTGGCCGTCACCGTCTACGACCGCACCAACCTGGTGGAAAAAGCCATCAGTACCGTGAAGAAAAACCTCTTCGAAGGGGCGCTGCTGGTGGTGGCAGTGCTGTTCCTGTTCCTCGGCAATATCCGAGCGGCGCTGATCACCGCGATGGTGATTCCCCTGGCCATGTTGTTCACCTTTACCGGGATGTTTACCAACAAGGTCAGCGCCAACCTGATGAGCCTCGGCGCGTTGGATTTCGGGATTATCGTCGATGGCGCGGTGGTGATCGTCGAAAACGCCATCCGCCGCCTGGCCCACGCCCAGCAGCGCCACGGGCGATTGCTGACCCGCAGCGAGCGCCTGCATGAAGTGTTTGCGGCGGCCAAGGAAGCGCGGCGCGCGCTGATCTTCGGGCAACTGATCATCATGGTGGTGTACCTGCCGATCTTCGCCCTCACCGGGGTGGCCGGGAAGATGTTCCACCCGATGGCGTTCACCGTGGTGATCGCGCTGCTGGGGGCAATGATTCTGTCCGTGACCTTCGTGCCGGCGGCCATTGCGCTGTTCGTCACCGGCAAGGTCAAGGAAGAGGAAAACCTGGTGATGCGCAGCGCACGCCGTGTCTACGCGCCGGTGCTGGATTGGGTGATGGCGCGCCGGCCGCTGGTGTTCGGCCTGGCGGTGCTGGCCATCGTTGCGTCGGGCCTGGTGGCCAGTCGCATGGGCAGCGAATTTATCCCCAGCCTCAGCGAGGGTGATTTCGCCCAACAAGCGTTGCGGGTGCCGGGCACCAGCCTGACGCAGTCGGTACAGATGCAGCAGCAACTGGAAAAGACCTTGATGGCCGAGGTGCCGGAAATCGAGCGGGTATTCGCCCGCACCGGCACCGCGGAAATCGCCTCCGACCCGATGCCGCCGAACATCTCCGACAGCTACGTGATGCTCAAGCCCAAGGACCAGTGGCCCGACCCGAAGAAGTCCCGTGAGGCAATCATTGCCGACATCCAGCGCGCCAGTGCGATTGTGCCGGGCAGCGTGTATGAACTGTCGCAACCGATCCAGCTGCGCTTCAACGAACTGATTTCCGGCGTGCGCAGTGACGTGGCGGTGAAGGTGTTTGGTGACGACATGGCGGTGCTCAACAAGACCGCCGGGGAAATCGCCGAGACCTTGCAAACCCTCAAGGGCGCCTCGGAAGTGAAGGTGGAACAGACCTCCGGCCTGCCGGTGCTGACCATCAATATCGACCGCGACAAGGCCGCGCGTTTCGGCCTGAACGTGGGCGATGTGCAAGACACGATTGCCGTCGCCGTGGGTGGGCGCCAGGCCGGGACGATGTACGAAGGCGACCGGCGTTTTGATATGGTCGTGCGTTTGTCTGATGCGCTGCGCACCGATATCGAAGGCCTGTCGCGGCTGTTGATTCCGATCCCGGCGCTGGCGAATAACGCGGCGGGGCAGTTGGGTTTTATCGCGCTGTCGGAAGTCGCCAGCCTGGACCTGGTGCTCGGCCCCAACCAGATCAGTCGTGAAAACGGCAAGCGCCTGGTGATCGTCAGCGCCAACGTGCGTGGGCGGGATATCGGCTCGTTTGTCGAGGAAGCCGGGACGGCCATCGACACTCAGGTGAAAATCCCCGCGGGCTACTGGACCAACTGGGGCGGCCAGTTCGAGCAGTTGAAGGAAGCTTCCGAGCGCTTGCGCATCGTGGTGCCGGTGGCGTTGCTGCTGGTGTTCGGGTTGCTGTTCATGATGTTCAACAACCTCAAGGACGGGCTGCTGGTGTTCACCGGGATTCCCTTCGCGTTGACCGGCGGGATCATGGCGCTGTGGCTGCGGGACATTCCGTTGTCGATCTCGGCGGGCGTGGGTTTTATCGCGCTGTCGGGGGTGGCGGTGCTGAACGGGTTGGTGATGATTGCGTTCATTCGCAACCTGCGGGAAGAGGGGCGCTCATTGTCGGTGGCCATCAACGAAGGCGCCCTGACGCGCTTGCGCCCGGTGTTGATGACGGCGTTGGTGGCGTCGCTGGGGTTTATCCCCATGGCCCTGGCCACCGGCACCGGCGCCGAAGTGCAGCGCCCGTTGGCGACGGTGGTGATTGGCGGGATTATTTCGTCGACGCTGCTGACCCTGCTGGTATTGCCGGCGCTGTATCACTGGGCGCACCGGCGTGAAGAACAGGAAGACCGCCCGATGCCTGGCCAATAACCTTTGGCGAGGGAGCAAGCTCCCTCACCACAATGGGTTATTGGCAGATAGCGTTGGTATGAAGGGGAAACACCAACCGAAACACAGTGAAATCTCCGGGCTCGCTGCTGACTTCTGCCAGGCCTTGATGCAGGGTCATGATCGACCGCACGATGGCCAGCCCCAGCCCGGTCCCCCCTTCGGAGCGGGCGCGGCTGCTGTCGACGCGGTAGAAACGCTCGAACAGGTTCGGCAGGTGGTGCGCTTCAATCCCCGGGCCCGGGTTGCCCACCGAGAGCGACACCTGCTGCCCGTGGGTTTCCACCTGCAACGACACCGTGGAAGCGTGTGGCGTATGACGGATGGCATTGGACAACAAGTTGGAAATCGCCCGCTGAATCATCAGGCGGTCGCCATGCACCGAGGCATCACCGTGAAGGCTCAGGCTCAGTTGCTTGTCTTCGGCACTCAACGCAAACAGTTCCATCACCCGGCGTGCTTCAGCGGCCAGGGACACGGGCGCAAACGAAACCCGCGCCGCCGGGTGGCTGACCTGTGCCAGGAACAGCATGTCGGAAACGATCCGCGCCAGCCGCTCCATTTCTTCGGTGCTGGATTCCAGCACCGCCTTGTACTCCTCGGGAGGTCGCTCCCGGGACAACGTCACCTGGGCCTTGCCCATCAAGTTGGTCAGTGGCGCGCGCAGCTCGTGGGCCAGGTCATCGGAGAACTGCGACAACTGCTGCACACCGCCATCCAGGCGTTGCAGCATGAAATTGATGCCCTGCGCCAACTCGCCCAACTCGTTGGGCAAGTTATCCACAGCCAGGCGGTGGGTCAGATCCTGTGTGGTGACCTTGGCCGCGACGCGGCTGAACTGTTGCAGCGGTGCGAGCCCGCGTTGCACCACCCACCACGCGCCGATGCCGATCAGCAGCAACAGCAGCGGCAGGGCGATCACCGTGGAACGCAGGTAAGCACTGAGCAATGCCTGATCGTCCATGCGGTCCAGGGACAGCAGCACCCGCACGCGTTCGCCGCTGGACAGGCGCATCAGGCTGGAGGCGCTGAGCACCTGGTTACCGTTGCTGTCGTCCCAGTTCAGGTAACCGAGGGTCTGGCGTGGTGCGAAGTCGGTCAGCAACGGTTCCTGTGGCTTGGCACCGACGCTCAGCAGCACCGCTTCATCGGGTGCGGTGCCGACGATGGTCAGGTAGAAATTGTCATGCCCCATCACCAGGTCCATCAGCGAATGCGGGCGGGCCTTTATGTCGCGGGTGTCCAGGCCGAGGGCGAGGCTGTGCTGGATCTGCTCCATCTTGCTTTCCAGGCCCTTGCGCGCCAGTTTCTCAAGCTCGTGGGTCAGCGCCAGGTAGGCCAGTGTCGCGAGCAGCACCACCAGGCCCGCGCCCATCAGGCTCACCGTCAGCCCGAGGCGCATCGACAGGCTGCTGGCTTTCATTGGCGGGCCTCCAGCACATAGCCCACGCCGCGAATGGTATGGATCAGCTTGACGTCACTCTGGTCATCGACCTTGGCCCGCAGGCGGCTGATGGAGACTTCCACCACGTTGGTGTCGCAGTCGAAATTCATGTCCCACACCAGGGAAATAATCTGCGTGCGGGTCAGCACTTCGCCGGACTGACGCATCAGCACATGCAGCAGCGCGAACTCCTTGGTGGTCAGGTCAATGCGCCGGGTGCCGCGATAGGCGCGGTGGCGGCGCGGGTCCAGTTCAAGGTCCGACACGCGGAAGACTTCCGGCACCGGTATGTGCTCGCTGCGGCGCAACAGCGTACGCACCCGGGCCAGCAATTCGGGGAATTCGAAGGGTTTGACCAGGTAATCATCGGCGCCCATGTCCAGGCCCTTGATCTTGTCAGTCAGCCGGCCACGGGCTGTGAGCATCATCACCCGTTGGTTGCTGTCGCGGCGCAGTTGCTCAAGCACTTCCCAGCCGTCCTTTGCCGGCAGGTTTACATCGAGAATCACCAGTTCATAAGCGTGTTGCCCGGCCAGGTGCAGGCCGTCCACGCCGCTGGCGGCGCAGTCGACCACGTAACCGCTTTCGGTCAGGCCCTGCTGCAGGTAGGCGGCGGTTTTTTGCTCGTCCTCAACCACAAGGATACGCATGGGGGTTTACCTTTTACTGATAGAGAGAGACTGAAATTCGAATTTTCCGAAGCCTGAAGGCTGAAGTAGCTACAGGGTCAATCAGCCAGTTTGTGACTGGTTGTTGCGTTGCAGAACGGGCGGGCAAAAAAAACGCCCCATCCGGGGCGTTAAAAATTCATCTCTTTCCAAAGGAGCTACACAAAAGCTTCAGAGATGAATGTGCTCGGTGTGCGCCGTTCAGATCGACTGCTTCTGTGCGTCGGCGGGCGCGGTCTCGGCCACGGACTGTTCACCGTGGACCTGCTGCTGTTGCTGGCGGAACTCGGCGAGGAACTGCCGGGAGCGGTCGGCGCCGTCGTCGGCGAATGCGAGGGTGGAAGTGGCGCCGAGAAAACTGATCAATAACAGGCGGGATGGCTTCATGACGTGTCTCCAAATAAGGCGTGTGCCGTTAGTTGTGGCCAGTATATGAAGCGCAACTTAACGAGAAGGTGAGGCGCATATTACAGTTCTGACAGGCTTCAATTTGTGAACAGATGTTAGTCAACGGCAAATGAATGTAAGCATTTGCCGTTGTGTTCATTTACAGAATTGCCAATGGGTATTCGACAATCAACCGAACTTCTTCCAAGTCCGACTCAAAGGCACTTGAGCGAACGGTTGCCTGGCGCAAACGCAGCGACAGGTCTTTGAAGTTGCCGCCCTGCACCACGTACTTCGCCTCGATATCCCGCTCCCAGCGGCGTTGATCGGTCAGCGGGTCGCCGGCCGCGTCACGGCGCATGTACACGCTGTTGGCGTTGCTGTAGTCGGCGCCGGTACCTTTGCCATAGCGGGTCATGAAGGTCAGGCCAGGAATGCCGAAGGCCTGCATGTCGAGGTTGTAGGCGAGCATCCACGAGCGTTCCCTGGGCGAGTTGAAGTCGCTGTACTGGATCGAGTTGTTGAGGAAGATCGAGTCCGACATGCGCAGGTAGTCAAAGTCGTCATCGCCGTTGTTGCGCTGGTGCGACAGGGCCAGGCTGTGGGCGCCGACCTTGACCCCAAGCCTGGCGCTCCAGATGTTGTTATCGAACTCGCCAAGGCGTTTCTTGCCCTCGTCCACGGCCTTGTAATAGTTGAAGTCGCCAAACAGCGACACGTCATCGTTCAGCGGGTAGCTGGCGGCGCTGCCGAAGTAGTACTGGTCCCAGGCATCCTTCAGGCGGCTGGTGTACAGGCTGACGCTGAGGTGTTTGTTCACCTGGTAGTCGCCGCCGGCATAGCCGATCCAGGGTGAATCCACCTTGCCCGCATAAAAGGTCGCGAAGCCTTTATCCATGCCGCTTTGGGTGGGCTGGCTCATGCCGCTCAAGTGCCCGGCCTGCAAGCTCAAGCCGTCAATGCTGGTGTTTTGCGCGGTGACGCCACGGAAGCTTTCCGGCAACACCCGCGAGTCGCCGTAGGCCACCACCGGGGTCAGCGGGAACACGTCACCGGCCTTGATCACGGTATCCAGCAGGCGCACTTTTACCGCGCCGCCGAGCTTGCTGTAGCCGTCCTCGGGGTGGTTGTCGCTGTCTACCGGCAGTACGCCGAACGAGCCCTTGCCGCCGCTGCGACCGGTGCCGGAGTCGAGTTTCAGGCCATACATCGCAAACGCATCGAGGCCGAAACCCACCGGACCCTGAGTGAATCCGGATTCGAACTTGCCGATAAAACCCTGGGCCCAGGCTTCGGAATAGCCATTGCCGGTGGGGCTCGACTGGCCCTTGCGGTCATCGCGGTTGAAGTAGAAGTTGCGGGCCAGCACGTTCAAGGTGCTGCCTTCGATAAACCCTTCGGGTTTTTCTTCCACGGCCATGCCTGACAGCGGGGTGAGCCCCGCCAGGGCGGCAATCATGGAGAGTGAAAGTGTGCGGTTAGTGCTCATGTAGCGCTCCTCGGTAGTGGCAGCTATCAGCTTCTTATCGATGGGGCATTCTTGTTGTGATGGCGCCCGGGCAGATAGTTGCAAACACGAGATAACGGCGAGGTGGCGCACAGATTACAATTTTGGAATTTCAATAAAACATAACGGATAAGTAATCTTTCGGTGAACTTTGCGACAGGCTTGGTTAGTTATTCTTGCTCTGAACTTTTAATTCAATAAGTCAGACGAGGACGCCCTCATGAATACCCTGAAAACCACTGTCGCTGCATTGGCCCTGATCGTTTCCGCCAGCGCGATGGCCGAAGGTGGAGGCGACCGCACCTTCGCCCAATTGATGCAAAACAATGAGCAAGCCATGGCCGCCTACGCCGCCAGAAAGGGCAAGCCTGCGCCCGAGGTGCTGGTGTATCGCTACGGCATGAAGCTGGACATTGCCAGGGTGGTGAATGTCACGCCGCCGATCCGCTCGTGCAGCGCGGTGCCGTCACGCATGACCTACGAAGACTCCACCGGCAAGCTCAACACGCTCCACTACCAAGTGATGGGCATCTGCCGTAACAACGGCAGTTGAGGGGCTGAAAAAATATAGTTGGGCAATGGGCTAAAGCTCTCTTAAGAAAATGCCGGCAGCGCCGATGCAGGTCAGATCCCGCCCTCATTTGCCCACCGGTGCCTCCATGTTCAACACCCGTCTCAAGCAGGAGCTGTCTGCTCTTCGCGAAGAATTATCCAGTTTGCAGCAGGTCAAGGAGAGCCTGGAAAGCGAAATGATGGCCCTGACCCTGGATCCCGAAGGGCGCATCGAGTCCGTCAATGCCATCTTCCTTCAAGAGATGGCTTACCAGGCAAGCCAGCTGCAAGGCCGCCTGATCGAGGATCTGGTGCCGGCGCACGTCAAGCACGACACCTTTCAACTGCGCTTCACGAACGCCCTGGTGCGTGGCGAACACTTCGCCGGTTCCGTACGCCTGATGCGCGGCAACGGCAATGAGGCGTGGCTGCGCTCCATCGTGCAACCGGTGCGTGGCAGTGACGGGCGTATCAAGCATATTTCGATGTACTCCAGCGACCTGACCCGCACTATCGAGGCGTCCCGCGAGCACGAAAACCTGATCACCGCGCTGGTGCGTTCCACGGCAGTGATCGAGTTCGACCTCAACGGTAATGTGCTGACGGCCAACGACCGTTTCCTCAACGGCATGGGTTACAGCCTGGCGCAGATCCAGGGCAAACATCACCGGATATTCTGTGAGCCGCAGGATGCCGGCAGCGTCGAGTACCAGCAGTTCTGGACGCGCCTGAACGCCGGTGAATTCGTCGCGGGGCGCTTCAAGCGGGTGGACAGTCACGGGCGGGTGGTGTGGCTGGAGGCTTCGTATAACCCGGTGCTTGACGCCAACGAGCGGCTGTACAAAGTGGTCAAGTTCGCCACGGTGATCACCGACCAGGTCAACCAGGAACAGGCCGTGGCCGACGCGGCCAACATCGCCTACAGCACCTCGCTGCACACCGACAGCAGCGCCCAGCGCGGCACCACCGTGGTCACCCAGGCGGTGGAGGTGATGCGCGACCTGGCCAAGCACATGGAGCAGGCGGGTGAGGGCATTGAAGCGCTGAACGCCCAGTCCCAGGTGATTGGCAGCATCGTCAAGACCATCAGCGGCATCGCCGAGCAGACCAACCTGCTGGCGCTCAACGCCGCCATCGAAGCCGCCCGTGCCGGTGAGCAAGGCCGTGGTTTTGCGGTGGTGGCCGATGAGGTTCGGCAACTGGCGTCGCGTACCAGCAAGGCCACCGAGGAAATCGTCGGCGTGGTGCGCCAGAACCAGGACATGGCCCGCGATGCAGTGGCGCTGATGACCGATGGCCGCCTGCAGGCCGAGCAAGGGCTGGCATTGGCGGCCGAGGCGGGCACAGTGATCGTCGAGATCCAGGACGGCGCCCAGAAAGTGGTCAGCGCTGTAGGGCAATTCGCCAATCAACTGAGCAGCTAGTCACCCGGGCTCATGCTTGAGGTATCGTAGGTTTTTTTTCCGAGCCTTTCGTCCATGAGCCCTAACCATCGCCGTCCCGTCCCGCTGTCCAAGGCCTACCGCTTGCTCAACCACGGCCCGACCGTACTGGTCAGCGCCGCGCACAACGGCCAGCGCAACATCATGGCCGCGGCATGGGCGATGCCGCTGGATTTCGAGCCGCCCAAAGTCGCCGTCGTGCTGGATAAGGCCACCTGGACCCGGCAACTGCTCGAAGGCGCCGGCACTTTCGTGCTCAACGTACCGTGTGCGGCCCAGGCCGATATCGTGCAGACCGTGGGCAACACCACCGGCAGCGAGACCGACAAGTTCGCCGCATATGACTTGCAGACGTTCAGCGGCGAACACACCGAAGCGCCGATGCTTGAAGGCTGCGTGGCGTGGCTGGAATGCCGCTTGCTGCCGGAACCGCATAACCAGCAGACCTACGATCTGTTCCTCGCCGAAGTGGTGGCCGCCCAGGCTGATGAGCGCGTATTCAGCGACGGTCGCTGGCATTTCGAAGGGCAGGATGCGCTGCGTACCTTGCACCATGTGGCGGGCGGGCATTTCCTGACGATTGGTGAGCCGATTGATGGGCGACAGCTTTAAGCCCAGTGCCAATTCTTCCGGTACAGCCTGGTTTTGTGGCGAGGGAGCTTGCTCCCGCTGGAGCGCGAAGCGGTCCCATTGTTTCCTGCCAATACACTTGGTCGGTAGATATACGACTGCTGCGCAGCCGAGCGGGAGCAAGCTCCCTCGCCACAAAGGTTGTGTTACCACTGGGCTTTGCTGAGTGCCTCGGCAAACGCCATCAACTTCGGCGAGTACTGCCGCGATGGCGGATACACCAGCGATATCGCCCGACTGCGCCCGGCAAATTCCTCCAGCAAGGGCACAAGGCGCCCGGCCGCCAGATCTTCCCGCACCGCAAAGTCCATCACCTGGGCGATGCCGAATCCGCCCAGCGCGCCGTCCACCAGCGCATCGCCGATATCAAAGATCAACCGCCCCTCGACACTCACGTCCTGCACCCTGCCATCGAGCATGAACTGCCAGTCCACCAGCCGGCTGGTACGCAGGTTACGTACGGTCAGGCAATTGTGGTCCTGGAGTTCATCGACGGTCTGCGGCGTACCAAAACGCGCGAGATAAGCCGGGGAGGCGACGGTGACCCAGCGCAGCGGTGGCAGTGCCCGGGCGATCAGGCGTTGGTCCTGGATGTCGCCGGTGCGCAGCAAGGCGTCAAAGCCTTCGTCGACGATGTCCACCAGGCGGTCGGTCATTACCGCTTCAATGCGCAGATCGGGGTATTGCAGGGTCAGCTCGCCGATTACCGGCATCACCACCTTGCGGCCAAACAACGAGGGCGTGCTGATCTTCAGCAAACCGGACGGTGAGGCACGGCGGTCGAGCATTTGCCGCTCGGCTTCGGCCAGTTCCGCCAGCAGCGGCGCGCTGCGTTCATACAGCATCTGCCCGTCGGGCGTGAGGCTGACGCTGCGGGTGTTGCGTTGCAGCAGGCGCACACCCAGCTGGTTTTCCAGTCGGGAAATGGCCCGGGACAAGCCCGATTGGGTCAGCCCCAGGTCTCCGGCGGCGCGAGTGAAACTGCGGGTTTCGGCGACGCGCACCAGCAGGCGAACAGCATTCAGATCCATGATTAAAGTCATTACTGAAAGAGTGATAGGGGTATTTATCATCTGTTGGGCATGAAAGAAACTGGCGCCTCTCATTTTCAGGCAGGACGCTGTGATGTCTTCTTCTCGACCCTCTGGCTGGATGCTGTTGCTGCTGGCAACCGCGCAACTGATCATCGCCCTCGACGCGACCATCGTGTTTGTCGCGCTGCCGCAAATCGGCAGCCACCTGGGTTTTTCTGCCCAGCAATTGCAGTGGGTGGTCAGTGCCTACAGCGTGGCGTTTGGTGGCTTCCTGTTGCTGGGTGGTCGGGCGGCGGACCTGTTGGGCAAGCGGCGCTTGTACATGCTTGGCCAGTCGCTGTACGCGCTGTCTTCCCTGGCGGCGGTGCTCGGTGGCAGCGCCTTGCTGCTGGTGCTGGCGCGGGCGGTGCAGGGCGTGGGCGGCGCGCTGTTGTTCCCGGCCACGCTGGCGCTGATCAACACCCACTACGCCGAAGGGCCCGCGCGTCATCGGGCGTTTGCCGTGTGGAGCGCGGCGTCTGCGGCGGGCCTGGCATTGGGCGCGTTGCTCGGCGGCGTGCTGACCCAGGCCTGGGGCTGGGAAGCGGTGTTTCTGGTGAACGTGCCATTGGCCGGTGCCTGTGCCCTGGCGGCGCGCTACTGGATTCCCGCCGATGGCGAGCGGGCCCGCGGGCGCAACTTTGATATCAGCGGCGCGTTGACCGTGACGCTGGGCGGCACCTTGCTGGTGTTCTCCCTGGTGCAGGGGCCGGAGTGGGGCTGGGCGGCGCCGTCAACCCTGGGCTGCATGGCCCTGGCGTTGGTGCTGCTCGGGTTGTTTGGGTGGATCGAACACCGGGGCCGTGATCCGTTGATGCCGCTACGCTTGTTGGGCTATCGCGAGTTGCGCATGGCCATGGTGTTGACGGCGGTGTTCATGAGCAGCTTTGGCGTGCAGTACTACTTTTTGGCGGTGTATTACCAGCAGGTCTACGGCTACAGCGTGTTGCAGGCGGGGTTGGCGTTTTTGCCGGCGACGCTGGTGTGCACCGCGGGTATCTGGCTGGCGGAGCGTTCATTGGCGCGTCTGGGGTTGCGCAACACCCTGGTCAGCGGCCAGTTGGCGGGCGCGGTGGGTATCGCTTTGGTATGTGTGGCGTTGCCGACGGGGGCGGGGTTCTGGTCGTTGCTGCCGGGGATTTTCATCCTGAGTATTGGCCAGGGCATGACCTGGACGGCGATGTGGGTGGCTGCGGGGCTGGGCATCCGGCCGGGCGAGCAGGGCGTGGCGGCAGGCATGGCGTCCACCAGCCAGCAGATTGGCGGTGCGTTGGGACTGGCGTTGCTGGTGTCGTTGGCGAACGCCGGTGGGTCGACGGGCGCGGCGCAGGCGGGCGGGATTGAGCTGGCGTTGTGGTGGAGCGCGGCGATTGCCCTGGCGGGTGCGGTGCTGGCGTTGGCCCTTAAAGAACGAGCTCCAGCGTCGAATACGATTTCGGCAGCGACATAGTTCAACTGTAGGAGCTGGCTTGCCTGCGATAGCGGAGTGTCAGCCAACAATTTATTAACTGATCCACCGCTATCGCAGGCAAGCCCGCTCCCACAGGTTGATCGCGTTTCAAGGCGGGATTTCAGCGCCCGAGCATCTTCACCCAGCGCGACGGCGGCATGCCGAAAGTGCTGCGGAACTGGCGGGTCATGTGGCTCTGGTCGGTGAAGCCGGCGGTCAGTGCCGCATCCACCAGTGACTGGCCCTGGCCCAGCAGGCTGCGCACCAGGTCCAGGCGGCGCATGGTCAGGTAGCGATAGGGGCTGGTGCCGAACAACAATCGAAAATCCCGCGACAACGCCCAGCGGTCGCGGTTGGCGTATTCCGCCATCTCATCGAGGGTGATCGGGCGGCCCAGGGCGCTGTGGATAAATTCCCGTGCGCGCTCGGCGGCCCGGTAGTCGAAGGTTTTGCGCGTCACCGTGATGCCCGACGCGTTATTCAGCGCCTGGGCCAGGTCAAACATCGCGTCCTGTTCCTGCAGCGGGTCAATCGGGCAATCCAGGCTTTGCAGCAACACTTCACTGGCGCGGTACAGCCACGGGTCGCTGGACAATCCGCCGGGGATGAACGGTAACGGCTTGCCACCGAGCACCTGCTGGATCAGCGCCGGCTCCACGTAAATCATCCGGTATTTGAAACCTTCCTCGCTGCCGGCCCAGCCGTCATGCACTTCATCGGGATGGATCACCATGGTCCGCCCCGGCAGGCTGTGGGTCATGCCGCCGCGATAGTGAAAACTCTGCACACCGAACAGGGTACGGCCGATGGCATAGGTGTCGTGGCGATGGGGGTCGAAGCCAAACCCGGCAAAATACGCCTCGATACGCTCCAGGCCACTGGCGTGGGGCGCGCGGTGCAGCCAGTCGATATTGGTCGCCATGATGAGTTGTCGCGCAAAGAGATGGAAATACGGTAACCCAGTCTGAATCCGCTGTCTGCCGGGGTCTTGTACGATTGTGCAGGGCGGGTACCGGGCATATGATCCTTATTCCTGCACTGCCCTCGGCGGAATCCCAAATGGAATTGTTCAATCCGGCCTACGCGGCGCCTCTGGTCTCGCTGGCCCTGCTCTGGACCGTCGCGGTCGTCACGCCCGGCCCGAACTTCTTCAACACCGCGCAACTGGCCGCCAGTTGCTCGCGTCGCCACGGCGTGGTGGCGTCCTCGGGCGTGGCCACCGGCACCGTGATGTGGGGTCTGGCAGGCGGTTTGGGGATCAAGTCGCTGTTCACCGCAGCACCCATGTTGTACCTGGCGTTCAAGATCATCGGCGGCTGCTACCTGATTTACCTGGGGTTGAAACTGTTCCGGCGCTCGGCACCGTCGATGGCCCAGAACCTGTTGCCCGACGAACCTCGGCGTTCACTGTTCTCCGCCTGGCGCCTGGGTTTGCTGGGCAACCTGTCCAACCCCAAGGCGGCGCTGTTCGTCGCGACGATCTTTGCATCCACCATGCCGCAGTCACCGTCGCCGACGCTGCTGACCCTGGCCGTGATCACCATGGCGACCTTGTCATTCAGTTGGTACTCCTGCGTGGCACTGGTGTTTTCCAGTGAGCGGATGGCCAACGTCTATGCCCGCTCGCGCAAGTGGCTGGACCGGTTTGCCGGTGGTTGTTATGTGCTGTTCGGGGCCACGCTGGTAGCGAATCGCTGATGGCTCATGGTAAGAAGCCTTACTTTCAAACGTGAGGCCGATCATGAGCAAGCTGCGGGTAGGGATTATTTTTGGTGGCCGTTCGGCCGAGCACGAAGTGTCGCTGCAATCGGCGCGCAACATCGTCGATGCACTGGACCGTTCGCGCTTCGAGCCGATCCTGATCGGTATCGACAAGGCCGGCCACTGGCACCTCAACGACACCTCGGGCTTTCTGCTCAACGAAGAAAATCCGGCGCTGATCGCCCTCAATCAATCCAATCGTGAACTGGCCGTGGTGCCGGGCAAGGCCAGCCAGCAACTGGTGGAAACCGCCAGCCAGGCCTCGTTGGAACATGTCGATGTGATCTTCCCGATCGTCCACGGCACCCTCGGCGAAGACGGCTGCCTGCAAGGCCTGCTGCGCATGGCCGACTTGCCGTTTGTCGGCTCCGACGTGCTGGGCTCGGCCGTGTGCATGGACAAGGACATCAGCAAACGCCTGCTGCGCGATGCCGGGATTGCCGTGACGCCGTTCATTACCCTCAACCGTCGCACGGCGGCGCGAACCACCTTCGAACAAGCCCGGCAGAAACTCGGAGTGCCGATGTTCGTGAAACCGGCGAACCAGGGTTCGTCCGTCGGGGTGAGCAAGGTGGGCAGCGAGGCTGAATATCATGCCGCCGTAGAACTGGCCCTCGGGTTTGATGAAAAGGTGCTGGTGGAGTCCGCGGTCAAAGGCCGGGAAATCGAATGCGCCGTGTTGGGTAACGAGAATCCCATCGCCAGCGGCTGTGGCGAGATCGTGGTGCGGGACGGGTTCTATTCCTACGACAGCAAATACATCGATGACCAGGCAGCCCAGGTGGTGGTGCCGGCGGATATCAGCGTTGAAGACAGCGAGCGTATTCGTGCGTTGGCTATCGAAGCGTTTGAAACCCTGGGCTGTGCCGGGCTGGCGCGGGTGGATGTGTTTCTGACGGATGAGGGGGAGGTGCTGATCAACGAGATCAACTCGTTGCCGGGCTTTACGCGCATCAGCATGTATCCGAAGCTGTGGCAGGCGGCAGGCATGAGCTACAGCGAGCTGGTGAGCCGGTTGATCGAGCTGGCGCTGGAGCGGCATGCGGGGCGTAAGGGGTTGAAGATCAGCCGCTAAAGATCAAATGTGGGAGCTGGCTTGCCTGCGATAGCGGTGGATCAGTGAATAAAATATTGACTGACACTCCGTCATCGCAGGCAAGCCAGCTCCCACACTAGATTTGCGCAGTCCTGGAAATCCACGAATACAACAACGTCTTGCGCTCCGTACTGTCATGGGTCCTTCGGCGGTAACTCGCAAACGCCGGCGAGGTGCAATACGTACACACCTCGCTCACCTCAACCTGCTCAGGTTTTATCCCTGCCGCCTCCAGCAAGATCAGCGCATACCGGCCCAAATCAAACCACGCACTCAACGCCTGCCTGGGGTCTGGCGGCTGAATCTGCGGTGCCAACAACGGCCCCGGCTGCTCAAACGTCCACGGCGCATTTCCATCCCGCCACAAATGCCCCTGGCTCGCCTGCAACTGCGCCACAAACTCGCCACTCACCTCATAACAGCACGGCTTGATCGACGGCCCAATCGCAATCCGCAACTGGTCCAACGCCACTCCCTCGGCGGCAAACCGTTGCATGGCATTGGCGATGATCCCGCCTTGCAGCCCCTTCCAGCCGCCATGAATCGCCGCGACAAAATCCCCGCTCTCCGAAGCCATCAGCAGCGGCAGGCAATCGGCGGTGATCACCGCAATCGGCTGCGCCTCCCGGCTGAAAACCCCGTCAGCCTCCACCGTGTTGGGCGTAAGCTGCGGGTGCCATTCAATGGTCGTGGCGCTGTGCACCTGCTTGCAGATGAACACCTCGTCGGGCCGCAATGGATCGTCAATCGTACAAAACCCATGGTCGACGCCAGCCAGGGCGCCGAGGTTATTTGCCTTGTGCACGCGCAGCTCTCCAGTGAGTCAATTCAATCCCCCAGCGCTTCGCCTTCACGGCGTGGATCAGCCCCGCCGACCAACGACGCCTTGCCCTGCGCATCGCGCACCCGGACGATCGCCTGGGCGCCGCTGGTCATGTCGATTTCGCTCAGGGCGTGGCCCTTGTCCTTCAGTGCCTGTTTCAGCTGAGCACTGAACAACCCGGCTTCCAGCTCGGTCGCGCCGTTGCGGCTGCCGAAGTTGGGCAGGCCGACGGCCGCTTGCGGGTCGAGGTTCCAGTCGAGCATGGCCACCAGGGATTTGCTCACATATTCGATGATCTGCGAACCGCCCGGCGAACCCACCGTGGCCACCCACTCACCGCTCTGGCGATCAAACACCAGGGTCGGTGCCATCGACGAACGCGGGCGCTTGCCCGGCTCGATCCGGTTGGCCACCGGCTGGCCGTTCTCTTCGGGGATGAAGGAGAAGTCGGTCATCTGGTTATTCAGCAAAAAGCCCTGGACCATTACATGGGAACCGAATGCGGACTCCACCGTGGTGGTCATCGACACCGCGCCACCCACGTCATCCACTGCCACCACTTGCGAGGTGGAAATGCGCAACGGCGAGCGATCCGGCGCGTAGGCCACTTCAATTCCCGCAGGCTTGCCCGGCTTGGCGACGCCCATGCTGCGCTCACCAATCAATGCGGCACGGCCGGCCAGATAGTCCGGCGCGACCAGCCCGGCCACCGGCACCGGCACGTAGTCGGAATCCGCCACGTACTGGGCGCGGTCGGCATAGGCCAGGCGGTCGGCCTCGGCGATCAGATGCACCGCTTCAGGCACCGGTTCCAGGCCGGCCGGGGAGTCGTTCTTCACCGGCTTCAACAGCCCAAGCGTCATACGCGGGTCGCGGGTTTCCAGGGCCTGCAACGTGCCGAGGATCTGCGCAATGGCGATCCCGCCCGACGACGGCGGCGGCATGCCGCAGACTTTCCAGCGTTTGTAGTCGGTGCACAACGGCGCCCGCTCAACTGCGCTGTAGCCCTTGAGGTCGGTCAGCGTCAGGCTGCCGGCGTTGCTGTTGCCTTGTACCTTGCGGGTGATTTCGTCGGCAATCGGGCCGTAGTACAGCGCGTCCGGCCCTTCCTTGGCGATGCGCTTGAACACGTTGGCCAGCGCCGGGTTTTTCAGCAGCGTACCGGTGGCCTTCGGGCTGCCGTCGGCATTCAGGAAGTACGCGGTCATTTCCGGCGAGCGGCTGATGTAGCGGTCAGCGGCAATCAGGCTGTGCAGGCGCGCAGAGATCGGGAAACCCTCTTCGGCCAGGCGAATGGCCGGCTCAAACAGTTTGGCCCATTGCAGGTGGCCGGTCTTTTTATGGGCCATTTCCAGGGCGCGCAACACCCCCGGGGTGGCCACCGAACGCCCGCCAATCTGTGCCTGCGGGAACGACATCGGCGTGCCATCGGCGTTGAGGAACAACCGCTCGGTAGCGCCCGCCGGTGCGGTTTCGCGACCGTCGTAGGCGTGCACCTGCTTGCCGTCCCACAGCATGATGAACGCGCCGCCGCCGATCCCGGAGGACTGCGGCTCCACCAGGGTCAGCACGGCCTGCATGGCAATCGCTGCGTCGATGGCCGAGCCGCCCTTGCGCAATATCTCGCGCCCGGCTTCGGCGGCCAGCGGGTTGGCGGCGGCGGCCATGTGGCGCTCGGCGTGGCGGGGGCTCATGTCGGTGCGATAGCCCGAGCCGAGCTCCGGGGCGGGCGGCAGTTCCGGCGCGGTGGCGCTGTGGCAGGCGGCGAGGGTGAGGGCGGCGGTGATCAGCGAGAGGGTGGTAAGGCGTTGGCGGCGAAAAATCGAAAACACGCGATGACTCCGTTCATTTGAGAATGATCTGTTGTCCGTGGGGAGGGAATGTACCTCAGTGGTTTGCAGGTTGGGAGATTGATCTGTATTTGGTTGTGCGGTACAACTATATCCTTCGTCATTCGGGCAAGAGGTTTCCCCCCGTGAACCGTTCCAAGCCAGACCTTATCGATCAGATCCGCTGTGCCTCGCGTCTTATGGTGCGAGAGCTGGGCTTCATGCAGCCGAAGTTGGCGGCCAGCAGTTACCCACCGTCATCGGTGCACACGATTGTTGAAATCGGCGAGCGTGGCGCGCTGACAGCGGCTGAACTGGTCATGTTGCTGGGGCTGGAAAAGTCGTCGGTGAGCCGCATGGTGCGCAAGCTGGTCGAGGCGGGCGAGCTGGAAGAGTTTGCCAACGAGGACGATGCCCGTTCGAAAAAGCTGCGGCTCACCACACGAGGCCAGAAGACGTTACGCGACATCGAAACGTTTGCCCGGCGCCAGGTGGGCGAGGCGATTGGCGACTTGTCCAGCGAACAGCAACAGGCCGTCAGCCGTGGGCTCGATCAATACGCCGCAGCCCTGCAAACCCAACGTACTGGCGCCCGGCAGCCGAGGCACTACCGCATTGCCCATGGCTACCGGCCAGGCATCATCGGGCGTATCGCGCAGATGCACGCCGAGTACTACGCCCAGCATGCGAATTTTGGCCAGCCGTTTGAAAGCCTGGTGGCGGCGGACATGGCCGAGTTGATGGGGCGCCTGGCCAACCCGCGCAACCAAGTCTGGGCAGTGCTGGACGCAGAGCAGATCGTCGGTTCGATCGCGATTGATGGCGAGGGCGAAAACGGCGAGGCGACCCTGCGCTGCTTCATCCTCGACCCGTCTGCCCACGGCCAGGGCTTGGGTAAACGGTTGTTGAAAGAGGCGCTGGATTTCTGTGACGGGCACCGGTTCCCGGCGGTGCGGCTGTGGACGTTCAAGGGCCTGGATGTGGCGCGCAAGCTCTATGAAAACGCGGGCTTTGTGCTGGAGTCGGAACAGGAGGGGCAGCAGTGGGGCAAATCGGTGGTGGAGCAGTGTTTTGTGCGGCACGCTGTTTGACGCAACAGCGCCCCACGTCACGGGGCGCTGGCGCCTGGCCGGTTAGAAGTCCCAGCGCGTGGTGAGCATCACGTTGCGCGGGGTGCCGTAATAGGCCGTGTTATAGAAGCCGATGTTGGTGTAGTACTGCTTGTCGAACAGGTTGTTGACGTTCAGCGTCGCGGAAAGATGTTCGCTGACCTGATACTTGGCCATCGCGTCCACCACCCAATACGCTTCCTGCGAGAACTCTTCGTTTTGCGCCTTGGGCCGGTTGTACACCACTTGCCAGCTTCTGCTCTGCCAGCGCGCGCCGCCGCCGACGGTCAGGCGGTCCAGCGGACCCTTGAGTTTGTACGAGGTGAAGAAACTGAGCTGGTCCTCCGGCTCCCAGGTCGAAGCCTTGTCGCCATGCTCATCCCGCAGGATCTTGTGGGTGTAGCCGGCCTGGGCCTGCCAGCCCGGCGCCAGCTCGCCGGACATCTCGGCCTCGAAACCCTTGGTTTTGGCCTTGATGCCTTTCTCGGCATACCCGAGGGATGGGTTGGTCGGCGCGGCGTTGTATTCGGCGTCCGGCTCCGCACGGTTGGTTTCGTGCACTTCGAAGTAGGCCATGCTGGTGTTGAGCCGGCCCTCGAAGAACTCGCCCTTGAGGCCGGTCTCGTAGTTCTTGCCTTCATCCGGTTCCAGCAATTTGTTGTTGCGGTCGCGGCTGTAGGTCGTCGGCATGAAGATGTCGGTGTAGCTGGCATACGCGGTGAAGTTGTCGTTCAGGTCGTAGGTGACCCCGGCGTAGGGCACCAGCTTGCCGGTCTCGGTGGAGTCGTCTTCGCCACGCAATTTGTAGTTGGCCACGCGGCTGCCGAGGAACAGGTTCAGGTCATCCATGAGGTTGAAACGTGCGGCCATATAGCCTGCGGATTGTCGGGTCGTGGCATCGATGATCCGTGTCGGTTCACCCCAGTTCGGCTCCGGAGCGTTGCCATCGAAGTTCCAGAAATCGATCTCGTTGTTGCCCACATAGGTGGGGGCGCCGTAGTCCTTTCCGGTCCAGTGGGAATTCGAGGCCGACGCGCCAATCACCAGTTCATGGGTACGGCCCAGCAGGCTGAATGGGCCGCTGGCGTAGACATCGCCCGAGTCGGCGCGGGTATTGCCGGTGAACTTGTTCGCGTACAGGGACGACAGTCCGGTGGCGGGGAACGGGCCACTCATGATCGAGCCCAGGGGCGCGTCGTAGCCCATGAGTTGGTGGGTGTATTGGCCCTTGATCACCCAGCCATTGTCAAAGTTGTGTTCCAGGGTGGAGAACACGCTGCGGGAGTACTGCTCCCAGCGGCTCCACTTGGCGCCGTTGTTGTAGGAGCGTTTTACATCGATGCGGTTGCCGTTGCGATCGAACAGCGCACGGCTGCCGGACCAGCCCGAGCCTTGCGGGTCGCTGTCCAGGTAATCGAAACCGACGGTGAGCAGGGTGTCGTCGGTCAGGTCGGCTTCCAGCGTGCCGAAATACACATTGGTGCTGCGCTGGTAGTGGTCCATGAACGAGTGCTTGTCCTGGTACGCCGCCACCGCACGCCCGCGCACGTTGCCGCTGTCGGTCAGCGGGCCACTCACGTCGATCTGGGAACGATAGTTGTCCCAGCTGCCGGCGCCGAGTTCGACGCTGGCCTTGAAGTCCCGCGTGGGCTTTTTGCGGATCAGGTTGATCGTCGCGCCAGGGGCGCCGGCGCCGGTCAGCAGTCCGGTGGCACCCTTGAGGATTTCCACGCGGTCATAGATCGCCATGTCGCTGAGGGTCTGGCTGGACGAGTAGGCGGAGTTGCGCAGGGTCGGGATGCCGTCGTACTGGAAGTTTTCCACCGAGAAGCCGCGGGCGTAGTAATTGTTACGCTCGCTGTCGAAGGTCGACACGGTGATGCCCGGTGTATGGCGCATCACGTCGTCGATCGAAGTGAGCGCGAAGTCATCCATATGCTGGCGCGTGATCACGGTGATCGACTGCGGGGTTTCCCGTGGGGTCAGCACCATGCGCGTGGCGGTGGCGATGGTGCCCGGGGTGTAGGAACCGCTGCCCTCAGTGATGGTGCCCAACTGATTCGCGGTGATCTCTGTGGCACCCAGCGACAGCGCGCCGCCGGCCACCGGCAGGCTTTCCAGCTGGTAGCCATCGGCATTGCCGCGTGCTGCGAAGCCGGTGCCGGCCAGCACCTGCGCGAACCCGTCCTCCACGTTGTAGCTGCCGCGCACGCCGGGGCTGTCCAACCCGGCCACTTGTTGCGACAGGAACGAGATCGGCACGCCGGCGGCCTGGGCGTAACGCGTCAGCACGTCACCGAGTTTTCCGGGGGCGATGTCGAACGCCTGTACCTGCTGCTGCGCGTAGGCCAGGCCCGGCACCGCCAGGGGCAGGCAGCCAAGCAACAGTCGACTGGCCAGCAACAGGCCGCCGCGTGTGGGGGTTGAAGACATGTTATCGGTGCTCCTTTGGATGTTGGCCAAGGAAAGGACGCGGCAAAACCGAAAACACGCAACGGTGCGTAAGAATTATCCGGCGGGGGATTTCAGGCGCACACGTGTGAGCCACGGGGTGTAGGTGCTGACTTCAATCGGCAGGGTGCGTGTGAGCAGGCGCAATGCGCGGTCGCTGTCGTCCGTCGGCAGCATCACCGTCACCCGAATGCCTTGCAGCGCCTGGCGATCGAACATCAGCACACCCGGGCGATGCCGCGCCAGGCGCTCAAGTACATCCGCCAGCGGCTCGTCGTTGGCCAGCAACTGGTGGGCCGTCCAGGCTTGCTGCTGCGCTTGCACATCAACGCTTTTCGGCGTGCCGGGCCCGCTTGCATCCAGGCGCACCTGCTCGCCGGGGCCGAGGGTAATCGTATGCCCGGCACTGTCGATGCGGGTCGAGGATTCGAGCATCTTGACCACGGTGGCGGTGTCGCTGAGTTCGACGATAAAACGCGTGCCCAGGGCGCGAATGCTGCCCTGCGGGGTGTCGACATAAAACGGGCGCTGGGTGTCCTTGGCCACTGTTACCAGAATCTCACCATGCAGCAGTTGCACGCGGCGCTGGCTGGCGTCCAGGTGCAGGTTCACCGCAGAGCTGCCTTCCAGTTGCAGGTCGCTGCCGTCGGCCAGCAGCGTCTGGCGCCATTGGCCACGGTCGGTGCTCAGGTCGGCGAACAGATAGCCACGTTGCTCGTACTGGTACGCCGGCACCCCCGCGAGCAGCAGGGCCAGGGCGAGACACTTGACCAGCGTTGCCCCTTGGCGAGGCTGCCGGGCCCGGCGCAATGCGGCACGGGCCGGGGCTTGTTTGAGAGGCAGCAAGTGGCCCTGAAGGCGGGCAATGGCTTGCGGGTGCTGCGGGTCGGCGGCCAGCCAGGTGCGAAACGCCTGTTCGCTGGCGTCGTTGCCTTCGTGATCCAGCCGCACCAGCCATTCGGCAGCCTGGCGCAGCACTGCGTGGGGCAGAGGCTGGTTCATGGCTGGGCGCACGCATCACACGCCAGCAAGGCTTCCACCAGATCGTTCTGTACCGTGCGCACCGAGACCCCGAGGCGCTGGGCGATTTGCGCCTGGTCCAGGCCTTCGAGGTAACGCAGGATGAAGGTGTCGCGTATCCGCTTGTTCATGCGCGCCAAGGCCCGATCAATCGCTTCAAGCATTTGCGCGGCTTGCAGGATCTGCTCCGGCGAAGGCGCCTGTTCAAGGTACGCGGCGCAGCGTTCGAGCTCTTCGCGGTAGGCCTGTTCCAGGCGTCGGCGGCGGCCATTGTCCATCAGCAACCGGCGCGCGATGGTGGCCAGATAAGCCCGTGGCTCACCCGGCGCCACGTAAGTACCCGATGCCAGCAAGCGTACGAAAGTGTCTTGCGCCACGTCGGCCGCCTGATGGGAGCAATGCACGCGACGCCGCAACCAGGTCAACAACCAGCCGTGGTAGCCGCGGTACAGCGCATCGAGCGTAGGAGCGTCGGTGGGCGAAGACAGCTTCATGAGAGAGAGTCGTAAGTGAGAATTAATCCCATTCTAGTGGTTTAAAACTTCGGGCTGCAATAGACGGTCGCTTGCCGGATTGATCAGTGCCGTTAACACATGGTCCGCCCAGACCCCGTTGATCCTCAGATACGCCCGCGCCTCGCCCTCTTTTTCAAACCCCAGCCGTGCCAGCAGGCGCGCACTGCGCTCATTCTCTGGGCGGTAGTTGGCCATGATTCGGTGCAGTTGCATGGCGTCGAACACATGGGCAATCGCCGCCGTCAGCGCTTCGTGCATCAAGCCTTGGCCTTGGGCGGATTCAGCCAGGGCATAACCCAAGTGACAGGCCTGAAACGCACCGCGCACGATGTTGCTGAAGTTGCAGGCGCCGATGATTTGGTCCTGGCTGAATATCAGCAGGTGCAACGCTTCGCCGCTGGCGGTTTTGTCGGCCATGGCGTGGAGGCGTTCGGTGATGGCGTCCAGTTCAAAAAAGGCGTCGTCACGCGAAGGCTCCCAAGGCTGCAGAAAGGCGCGATTTTGCAGCAGGTACATTTGCAGGGCGCGAGCGTGGGAAGGGTGGGCGCCCAGCAGTAAGAGGCGGTCAGTGCTGATGCCGGTAGCGGGGAATGTCATGCGTCACCTTCTTGTGGTTTGCCAGCCGGGCTATCCTGCCGCTTCAGTCGTACAGAATCCAGCCAGGCTGGCATTCACATAATTCTTACCCGGGCACAGCTATGATGCTCGTCCTTATGCAATAAGCCTGACAGGGCGACCCATTATGAATGTGAGCATTCTCTACGCGTTGGCGGCGGCGGCGTTGTTCGGCGCCAGCACTCCGCTTGCCAAGCTCCTAGGGGTGGATACGCCGCCCATCCTGTTGGCCGGGCTGCTCTATCTGGGCAGCGGCCTGGGCCTGGCCATCGTTCGGTTTGCTCGCGACCACGGCTGGAAACGGCCCGGGCTTGCAGCCGGAGAGTGGCCCTGGTTGGTGGGCGCCATTGTCTTTGGGGGCGTGCTTGCGCCTGTGGCGCTCATGTACGGGCTCACCCGCACAGCGGGCGCCACCGCATCGCTGATGCTCAATCTTGAGTCGGTGCTCACGGCCGTGCTGGCGTGGGTCGTGTTCAAAGAGAACGCAGATCGCCGCATCGTGATCGGCATGATCGCTATTGTTCTGGGCGGGATCGTTTTGTCATGGCCGCACGGGACAGCGACGGCTCATGATTGGACGGGGCCGCTGGCCGTGGCGTTCGCCTGTTTTTGTTGGGCCATCGACAATAACCTGACCCGTAAGGTCTCTGCCTCGGATGCGCTGTTTATCGCCGGCAGCAAAGGCTTGGCGGCGGGTGTGGTCAATTGCTGTTTGGCGTTGGCCATCGGGTCGCAACTGCCAGCGGTGGCCACGCTCGGGTCAACCATGGTGGTTGGGCTGCTTGGGTATGGCGTGAGTCTGGTGCTGTTTGTGCTCGCTCTGCGCGGGCTTGGCAGTGCGCGCACCGGCGCCTATTTTTCCACGGCTCCTTTCCTGGGCGCGGTCATCTCGATCCTGATCCTGGGCGAGTCAGTTTCGCTGATGTTCTTGCTCGCGGCCGCCTTGATGGCCATCGGGGTGTGGATTCATCTGATGGAACATCATGCGCACGAGCATCAGCACGATCCCCTCATGCACGGTCATCGCCATACACACGATGAGCACCACCAGCATGTGCATAACTTTGCGTGGGACGGTACCGAGCCACATAGTCATGCCCATGAGCACGCACCGATCCAGCACAGTCATGCGCATTTTCCCGATGTGCACCATCGGCATAAACACTGACGTCTGTGGGGCAATAGGGCGGTTTACTTTTCTTCAGGCATAAAAAAACGGCCTACCTTTCGGTAAGCCGTTTTTAGTACTTGGTGGCTACACAGGGACTTGAACCCCGGACCCCAGCATTATGAATGCTATGCTCTAACCAACTGAGCTATGTAGCCAAGTGGCGCGCATTATTCGCGGAGAACGGGAATGCGTCAAGCGCTTTTTTTGAAAATTTATCTACGCTATCAACTGTTTAACGGGAAACACCGGGTTTGGTGACGAGCGGTTGGGGTTTGCGCAGATCCCAAGGCAGCGAAGATCAAAAGGTGGGAGCGGGCTTGCTCGCGAATGCGGTGTGTCAGTCAGCAGAGGTATTGGCTGGTCCACCGCCTTCGCGAGCAAGCCCGCTCCCACAGTTGATCTGCGGTGTTCTGGCGTTCGTGCGTCAGGTTTTGCGCGGGTGCAGGCACTCTATCGAGCGGTCGACCATGGCTTTGGCCATTTCCAGCAGGTGCCACACGGCAAGCACTTTGGCACGCTCGGGGCTTTGCAGTTGTTCGCCACAGTCGAGCGCGGTGGCCGAGGCGCTGTGCAGCAGGTCGGCGGTGTAGAGCAGGGAGTCTTCGAAGCTGATTTCGTCGCTGATGGCGTAGAAGTTTGTCGAGGGTTGCGGCGGGTCAGTGGGTAGGTAGTGGTCGAGCGCTCGGTTGAAGGCGGCGCGGTCTTTGGCTTGGTCACGGGGTGGATCGGGGACAATTTTAAACATGGCATAGCTCCTGATTAACTTGAAGCCGTACCGTTCGCGACTAAACGAAGGGTGGCGGCTGTACGCAGGTTAGTCGACCGGCTAATCAGGAAAACCCGGCGCACCCGAAGGTGCCCTGCGCACAGCCACCATGAAACCTCATGGGAGCATGCGCCTGATATAAGTCCGGGCGACTAAACCCGATCACTGAAAACCAGCGACGGACCGAAGACTAGCCACCGACTCCCCCAGGCACAAGGCCGAAAGATTCTCTAGGAAACGTCCCGCAAATTAAAGGGATTCATCTTGCTGGCCCTTTACAAACCATGACCGCTGCATCGATTCATCTACTCGTTAGCCTGCTAACGGGATAGCCTTCCTGCACCCAAAAGTGGCACATTGTCGCACCTGCACCTGTGCATCCATCTGCTGTACGGAAAACCTCCCATGGCTCTGAGCAATTCCCAGCCCTCCGTGGCTACGGCGCCTGCCGCCGCGCAAACCAGCCCGTTGGTGATGCGTGTAATCGGCGCGGTGGCGCTGGCGCATTTGATCAATGACTTGATCCAGTCGGTACTGCCCTCGATCTACCCGATGCTCAAGGCCAATTACGGCCTGACGTTCACCCAGGTCGGCCTGATCACCCTCACGTTCCAGCTCACCGCGTCCCTGCTGCAGCCGTGGGTGGGTTATTACACCGATCGCCATCCCAAGCCGTACCTGTTGCCCTGCGGAATGATCTGCACGCTGGTGGGCATCCTGATGATGTCCCAGGTGGGCAGCTTCCCCCTGATCCTGCTGGCGGCGGGGTTGATCGGCATCGGCTCGTCGACCTTCCACCCGGAAGCGTCCCGCGTGGCGCGCCTGGCCTCGGGCGGGCGTTATGGTTTGGCGCAGTCGACGTTCCAAGTGGGCGGTAATGCCGGCTCGGCCTTCGGCCCGTTGCTGGCGGCGGCGATCATCATTCCGTTCGGCCAGGGCAATGTGGCCTGGTTCGGCCTGTTCGCGGTGTTTGCGTTGTTTGTGCTGTATGCGATCAGCCGCTGGTACGCCCACCACTTGAACCTGTTCAAGCTCAAGCAAGGCCAGGCGGCCACTCACGGCCTGTCCAAGGGCCGGGTGCTGAGCGCGCTGGTGGTGCTGGGGCTGCTGGTGTTTTCCAAGTACTTCTACATGGCCAGTTTCACCAGTTACTTCACCTTCTACCTGATCGAGAAGTTCGACCTGTCGGTGGCCAGTTCCCAGCTGCATCTGTTCCTGTTCCTCGGCGCGGTGGCGGCGGGCACGTTCTTTGGCGGGCCGATTGGCGACAAGATCGGCCGTAAGGCAGTGATCTGGTTTTCGATCCTCGGCGTGGCGCCGTTCACCCTGATTCTGCCCCATGTGGACCTGTTCTGGACCAGCATCCTGAGCGTGGTGATCGGCTTTATCCTGGCTTCGGCGTTCTCGGCAATTGTGGTGTATGCGCAAGAGTTGGTGCCGGGCAATGTGGGGATGATCGCCGGGGTGTTCTTCGGTTTGATGTTCGGTTTTGGCGGGATCGGTGCGGCGCTGCTGGGGCACCTGGCAGACATCCACGGCATCGAGTACGTGTACACGCTGTGCTCGTTCCTGCCGCTGTTCGGGGTGTTGGCGATTCTGTTGCCGCGTACCAAAAAGGCCTGATACCAGGTCAATCGAGTCGGGCAGATATCCCTGCTGCCCAACGCTTGCGTCAAACGGGTAAATCAACTGCTCCTGCAAAGGGTGTCGGCGTTGCGCCGGTGCGCTGATTTACGGTTGTAGCGGGTTGTAGGTGGCCCGCTTGAGCTGTTCTCGCGCCCGGGACAAACGTAGGCGCACCGTGCTAATGGGGATGTCCAAGGTGTCGGCGGTGTATTGGGCGTTTCCATCGGCAAGTGCTTGTTGCTGTACTAAGTCAGCAGGTTCCAGCCGCCGGTAGATATGCTTTCCATGAAAGTGATTCCGAGTGATTAAGGCGTCGGTGCTACGCTTGCTCAAAACACGGAGAGCCGCCATGACGGATATCAAACTGATTGCTAGCTTGTTTGATCGCCTTAATCAGAACCAACTCGCCCTAGGCGCCGCAGTTGAAGAGCTTTCCAAGTGGGTCGAACAACGTGGGTCGGCAGAAATTGCCAACAACGTGCGCGGTGCGCTCGAAACACTGGATGAGAACCTTGTGTTTATTCGTCAGGGAATTGCTGAGCTAACAGTCACAGGGAGTTTAGGAAAGCTGTGACGGTCTGGAGCAGTAGAAGGTCCGGCTGTCTAACATCGAGGCAAGTAGTCCGATTCCGCCCAGGTGCCGTCGTTAGCAATAACGGCAGGGTAGGCCGCTTACTAGCTTACAACGGCGCCCTATCGCAGGGAGGCGCTTCCCCAGGGGCATGCGCACGTTGGTAGCGAGCTGGACTGCCTACCGGGCTGGTGATTTTTCATATCTACCGAATCGAATTCTGAAGTTCTCGCTGCTAATTTTAGAGATGGGACTGGCTCTAACAATATTGAATACCGAAGTTTTTTTCGGTGGCGGGGAAGTGAGCGCCCACAAAAAAGCCGATGCAGTGCATCGGCTTTTTGTTTTGCGGCATAGGCCGCAGGTAAAGCTTATACGTTGAAGCGGAAGTGCATCACGTCGCCATCCTTGACGATGTATTCCTTGCCTTCCAGGCGCCATTTACCGGCTTCCTTGGCACCGGCTTCACCCTTGAACTGGATGAAGTCGTTGTAGGCGATGACTTCGGCGCGGATGAAGCCTTTTTCGAAGTCGGTGTGGATCACGCCAGCCGCTTGCGGGGCAGTGGCACCGACCTTGACGGTCCAGGCGCGTACTTCTTCAACACCGGCGGTGAAGTAGGTCTGCAGGTGCAGCATTTCGTAGCCGGCACGGATCACGCGGTTCAGGCCAGGCTCTTCCAGGCCCAGGGCCTCGAGGAACATGTCTTTCTCTTCGCCGTCTTCCAGCTCGGCGATTTCCGCTTCGATCTTGTTGCACACTGGAACAACCATCGCGCCTTCTTCTTCGGCAATTGCCATGACCACGTCGAGCAGCGGGTTGTTCTCGAAACCGTCTTCAGCCACGTTAGCGATGTACATCACCGGCTTGGTAGTCAGCAGGTGGAAGCCCTTGATCACCGCCTTTTCGTCGGTGCTCATGTTCTTCATCAGGCTGCGTGCCGGCTTGCCCAGAGTGAAGTGGGCAATCAGTTGCTCCAGCAAGGCTTTCTGGACCACTGCGTCCTTGTCGCCGCCCTTGGCGTTACGCGTGACCTTTTGCAGTTGCTTCTCGCAGCTGTCGAGGTCGGCGAAGATCAGTTCCAGGTCGATGATCTCGATATCGCGTTTCGGGTCGACGCTGTTGGAGACGTGAATCACGTTCTCGTCTTCGAAGCAGCGGACCACGTGGGCGATGGCATCGGTCTCGCGGATGTTGGCGAGGAACTTGTTGCCCAGGCCTTCACCTTTCGACGCGCCGGCTACCAGGCCCGCGATGTCGACGAACTCCATGGTGGTCGGCAGGATGCGCTTTGGATTCACGATGGCCGCCAGGGCGTCCAGGCGTGTATCGGGCATCGGCACGATACCGGTGTTCGGTTCGATGGTGCAGAAGGGGAAGTTCTCCGCCGCAATACCGGATTTGGTCAGGGCGTTGAATAGGGTGGACTTGCCGACGTTAGGTAGGCCGACGATGCCGCAATTGAATCCCATGGTGTTTCCCCTCGGGTAAAGAGTCAGGCCTTCTGGCTGTGCAGGTTTTTCATCGCACGGTTCCATTCACCGGCGAAGATATCCGGCAGCACGCCGAGGGCAAAATCGATGCTGGCATCGAGTTTTTCCTGTTCGGCGCGTGGCGCACGACCCAGGACGAAATTTGAAACCATACTGGCAACGCCCGGGTGGCCAATGCCAAGCCGCAAGCGGTAGAACGTATTCTGATTGCCCAACTGCGCGATGATGTCGCGCAGGCCATTATGCCCGCCATGGCCGCCGCCTTGCTTGAGCTTGGCAACGCCGGGTGGCAGGTCTAGTTCGTCATGGGCCACCAGGATTTCTTCGGGTTTGATCCGGAAGAAGCCCGCAAGCGCCGCGACAGCCTGGCCGCTGCGGTTCATGTAGGTGGTGGGAATCAACAGACGAACATCCTGACCCTGATGCGAAAAGCGTCCGGTCAGGCCGAAATATTTGCGATCGGCCACAAGATTGACGCCTTGGGCGTGGGCGATGCGCTCAACAAAAAGGGCCCCCGCGTTATGCCGGGTCTGTTCGTATTCGGCGCCTGGATTTCCCAGGCCAACGATCAGTTTAATGGCAGTCACGACAGGGGCCCTTCCTTTGGAGTTGTGGATAACATCGCCGTTGGTGCGGCGAAAGTGGACGACAAAAACTCATTAACCGTTAGAGGCCAACTTCGCATTCTCGCCCGCTTTCTCGCTACGTTCCGGTCCGCGATGTTTCCTCAAGCTCCGGCATTACAGAGTGAATTACTCTGCAGCGCCTTCTTCAGCTTCTGGTGCAACGCGTGGAGCGTGTACGTTTGCAACAGCTTTGTCGTCACCGTGAGCCAGTGCAACGAACTCAACGCCTTTAGGAGCCTTGAGGTCGGACAGGTGAACGATTGCGCCGATTTCCAGAGCCGACAGGTCGACTTCGATGAACTCAGGCAGGTCTTTCGGCAGGCAGGTCACTTCGATCTCGGCGATAACGTGCGAAACTTCGCCGCCTTTCTTGACCGGAGCTTCTTCACCAACGAAGTGCACAGGCACGATAGCGGTCAGTTTCTGACCAGCTACTACGCGTACGAAGTCAGCGTGCAGCACGTGGCCTTTAGCTGGGTGACGTTGCAGTGCCTTGATGATGACGTTCTGCTTGGTGCCGCCAACGTTCAGCTCGATGATGTGGCTGTAAGCCGCGTCGTTTTCGAGCAGTTTGGCGATTTCTTTAGCCAGCATGCTGATGGATTCAGGGGCTTTTTCGCCACCGTAAACTACAGCTGGAACCAGGCTTGCGAGACGACGCAGGCGGCGGCTCGCACCTTTCCCCAGGTCGGAACGCAGTTCAGCATTCAAAGTAAAATCGTTCATGTTGTATCTCCAAAATAACCACATTCGCCCTAGCGTTTGCGACCAGCGCTAAAGGCGATATGGGCAAAAAAGCCCCGCCCCAACAGAATGCTGGGGCGGGGCGCTTTTCGTCAGGTTGATGCTGCTAAGGTTTGACCCTTAACGGAACATCGCGCTGATCGATTCTTCGTTGCTGATGCGGCGAACCGCTTCGGCAACTACCGGTGCGATATCCAGTTGACGGATACGCGAACAGGCTTGAGCGGCAGCGGACAACGGGATGGTGTTAGTCACCACCAGTTCGTCCAGCATTGAGTTCTCGATGTTCTCGATCGCTCGGCCCGACAGCACAGGGTGTGTGCAGTAGGCGAAGACTTTTGCTGCACCGTGCTCTTTCAAGGCTTTCGCCGCGTGGCACAGGGTGCCGGCGGTGTCGACCATGTCATCAACCAGAATACAGGTACGCCCTTCGACATCACCGATGATATGCATCACTTCAGAGTGATTGGCTTTCTCGCGGCGTTTGTCGATGATCCCGAGATCCACGCCCAGGGATTTGGCAACAGCCCGTGCACGCACGACGCCACCAATGTCCGGGGACACGATCATCAGGTTTTCAAAGCGCTGGTCTTCGATGTCATCCACCAGGACGGGGGAGCCGTAGATGTTATCTACCGGAATATCGAAGAACCCCTGGATTTGGTCAGCGTGCAGGTCAACCGTGAGAACACGGTCGATACCTACCACGGTCAGCATGTCAGCAACAACTTTCGCGCTGATAGCCACACGTGCGGAACGCGGACGGCGATCCTGACGGGCATAACCAAAGTAAGGGATTACAGCTGTGATTCGAGTCGCTGAGGAGCGGCGGAAGGCATCAGCCATCACGACGAGTTCCATCAGGTTATCGTTGGTCGGAGCGCAAGTCGGCTGAATAATGAAGACATCTTTACCGCGGACGTTTTCATTGATCTCGGCTGTAATTTCGCCGTCGGAGAATTTACCGACAGAGATGTCACCGAGAGGGATATGCAGCTGACGTACAACACGCCGAGCCAGATCGGGGTTAGCATTCCCCGTAAAGACCATCATCTTGGACACGCGCAGTACCTAGAGGCTGAGGGTAACCTGGATGAGTATAGAAAATGGCAGGGGCGGCTGGATTCGAACCAACGCATGGCAGGATCAAAACCTGCTGCCTTACCGCTTGGCGACGCCCCTGTATCTGTTGCAACGAGTACCCAGTACTCGGTTCCTTTAGAGCAGACTTTGCAGCTTGCGATGCAACATCGAAACGTTGCTTCCCTTTGCTACAAACCCTGTAAGGGTCTCTGTAAGAAGGGCCGAGACTTTATCAGCTTCAGCTTTGCTTGGGAAGCCCCCAAACACACAACTTCCAGTTCCGGTTAATTTTGCTTCGGTAAAATTACCTAACAAATTCAAAGCGTTACGTACATCTGGATAACGCCTTGCTACAACCGGTAAGCAGTCATTTCGACTGTTTCCCTTGGGAACGGGGCGCACTTTAATGGGAGGAGAGTTACGTGTCAACAGTGGATCTGAAAAAATTTCTGCTGTACTTACAGATACTTGCGGAACAAGCACGACATACCACGGCTCTTCGGGGTCTACAGGGGTGAGTTTCTCCCCCACGCCTTCGGCAAAAGCGGCGTGCCCACGCACGAAAACCGGGACGTCCGCGCCCAGTGTCAGGCCCAGCGCCGCCAGGCGATCGTGGTCCCAACCCAGTTGCCACAAGTGATTCAGGCCGAGCAATGTCGTTGCGGCATTTGAGCTGCCGCCACCGATGCCGCCGCCCATGGGCAGGATTTTTTCGATCCAGATGTCGATGCCCAATGGGCAACCGGATTGTTCCTGGAGTTTTTTCGCGGCCTTCACAATCAGGTTGCTGTCGTGAGGCACGCCGTCGAATTCGGTGTGCAACTGGATCACGCCGTCATCCCGAACGGCGAAGGTCAGCTCATCGCCGTAGTCGAGAAATTGAAAAATCGTCTGCAACTCGTGATAGCCGTCTTCACGGCGACCGAGAATGTGCAGCATCAAATTGAGTTTGGCCGGGGAGGGCAGGGTCAGGCGTTGCTCGTTCATCTCACTGCCCCAGCTTGCGCGGTTGCCAGTCCTTGATCACCAGCGTGACGTCAAGGTCGGTGCCATGCAGCTTGATGCGCTCGGGCAGCCAGTAACCGTTCTGTTGCACATAGCTCAGGTATTCGACCTGCCAGCCATCCTGTTCCAGCGAAGCCAGGCGGCTGTCGCCATTGAGGCTCAGGCGGCTCTTGCTGTCTGGCGCAGGAAGACCGCGTACCCACCACACCAGGTGCGATACGGGGAGTTTCCAGCCCATCTGTTCTTCCAGCAGGGCTTCCGGCGTTGGCGCTTCATAGCGGCCCTGATTGGCCACTTCCAGGCTGACTTGCCCCGGCCGGCCGGTCAGGCGTGCCGCACCGCGGCCCAGCGGGCCGGACAGGCGAATGTCGTAATAGTCCTGGCGTTGCAGCCAGAACAAGGTGCCGCTGCCCGAATCTTTCGGGGCGCGAATGCCCACCTTGCCCTCGATCTGCCAGCCATCAAGGCTGCTCAGTTGATCCTTGTGCTGCTGCCACTGCGCCGGGTTGCCCGGCCCTTCGACAGATTCACGGGTGCCAAGACCGGAACAGCCGGCAAGCAGGGCGATAAAGCTGAAAACGATAACGTGGCGCAAAAACATAAAATTAAAGGGTCTCGGATCCGGTCAGGCGCTTGATGGTGCTGCGCAGGATTGGGCTTTCAGGCTGTTCCTTGAGGAACTTCTCCCAGATTTGTCGCGCTTCACGCTGCTTGCCATTGGCCCAGAGCACTTCGCCCAGGTGTGCGGCGACTTCCTGGTCGGGGAAGCGCTCCAGCGCCTGGCGCAGCAAGCGTTCGGCTTCGTCCAGGTTGCCCAGGCGGTAATTCACCCAGCCGAGGCTGTCGAGTACGGCCGGGTCTTCCGGGTTGAGCTGGTGAGCTTTTTCAATCAGCTCCTTGGCTTCGGCGTAACGCGTTGTACGGTCGGACAAGGTGTAACCCAGGGCGTTCAGTGCCATGGCATTGTCCGGATCGCGCTTGATGATCAGGCGCAGGTCTTTTTCCATCTGCGCCAGGTCATTGCGTTTTTCCGCCTGCATGGCGCGGGTGTACAGCAGGTTCAAGTCGTCCGGATATTGCAGCAAGGCTTGCTGGAGGATTTTCCAGGCGCGATCGCCCTGCTTGTTGGCCGACAGGGTCTCGGCCTGGATCAGGTACAGCTGGATCGCGTAGTCCGGTTCGGCATCCCGTGCGGCAGCCAGGCGTTTTTCCGCCTCGTCGGTGCGGCCGTTGTTCATCAGGATATCGGCCTGGCGCAGTTGCGCCGGCAGGTAGTCATTGCCGGCGCCGACCTGAGCGTATTCAAGCAATGCAGCCTGCGGGTCGTTACGCTCTTCAGCGATACGGCCCAGGTTCAGGTGCGCCGAATCCACATGGCTCTCGCGGGCGATCAGGTCTTCCAGGTAACCCTTGGCCTCATCCCAGGCCTTGGCTTCCAGGCACACCAGCGCCAGGGAGTAGCGCAATTCGTCATCGTCCGGGTATTGCTGCACGAGGTTGGCGAACTGCACCTTGGCGTCTTCCATGCGGTCCTGTTCAACCAGCATGCGGGCATAGGTCAGCAGCAGGCGTTTGTCGCCCGGGTACTTCTTGATGCTTTTTTCCAGCAGCGGAATCGCTTCCTTGCCGCGGTTGAGGTTTTGCAGCAGGCGGGCGCGCAGCAGGATCGGCGCAATCTCGCCTTCTTCCGGCGGGTGTTGCTCCAGCAGCTTCAGCGCAGCCTCGGGCTCATCATCCTGTTGCAACAACAGCGCCTTGCCGAAAATCAGCTGGCTGTTGTTCGGGTGTTTTTGCAGCAGGCGGTCGAAACTCTTCATCAGGCCGTTGCGGGTGTCCTGATCGGTGTCGGCGGCCGACAGCGCGAGGAAGTCGAAATGCGTGTCGCCCTTGCCCTGCAGGACCTTCTCCATATACACCATGGAGTCGTCATAGCGCCCGGCGCGGGCCAGTTGAATGGCCGCTGCCCGTTGTGCCTCGAGATCGTCCGGGGCGTTTTTCGCCCAGATCAGCGAGGAGTCCAGGGCCGCCTGATCGGCGCCCAGGTACTCGGCGATGCGAAACGCCCGCTCCGAAATCCCCGGATCCTGAGTATTGATGGCCTGGGTCACGTAGTTATCCAGGGCAATGTCGAAACGATTGCGCTGGCCGGCCAGCTCCGCGCTCAGCAGGCTGAAGATCGTCTCTTCACTGAACGAGGAATAAACCTTGGGCTTTTCAGGGGCGGGGGTGCTGTCTTCTACCGGCGGCGTACCGTCCGGCGACACGGGTGCCATGGCCTGGCAGCCGCTGAGAAAGACAAAAGCAAGGAGCAACGCGGAAGATCTATTCATATAGGAAGAGGACGACTAACCTGCGGTCGGATCATCATGACACAAGCCTTCGGCCAAACATAACCGTGTAGGAGCGAGCTTGCTCGCGAAGAACCAGAGGACAACGCGTTTTATCCCGTAAGCCAGCGTTATCGTTAACGACCATCGCGAGCAAGCTCGCTCCTACAGATGGCCTTTATAGGCGTAAGCTACTAGGACAATAGCCTACGGTGGTTGTTCTGAATCATTCGAAGTAGGACAATTGTCGGCTTCCCGACATCATCAGCGATATTGAATGGCCTTCCTTGCACTCGGTATTAACCACAAGACTGCTTCTGTAGACGTCCGCGAGCGCGTGGCTTTTACTCCCGAGCAGTTGGTTGAGGCCTTGCAGCAGCTCTGCCGGCTCACCGACAGTCGCGAAGCTGCGATCCTTTCGACCTGTAATCGCAGCGAGCTCTATATAGAGCAGGAACATCTTTCAGCGGATGTGGTGCTGCGCTGGCTGGCCGATTACCACCATTTGAGCCTCGATGAGCTGCGCCAAAGCTCATATGTGCACGAAGAGGATGCGGCAGTTCGTCACATGATGCGCGTCGCCTCCGGGCTGGATTCGCTGGTGTTGGGCGAACCGCAGATTCTCGGCCAGATGAAGTCCGCCTACGCCGTGGCCCGCGAGGCCGGCACCATCGGCCCGCTGCTGGGGCGCCTGTTCCAGGCCACCTTCAACTCCGCCAAGCAGGTGCGCACCGACACCGCCATCGGTGAAAACCCGGTGTCCGTGGCGTTTGCCGCCGTCAGCCTGGCCAAACAGATTTTCAGTGACTTGCAGCGCAGCCAGGCCCTGCTGATCGGCGCCGGCGAGACCATCACCCTGGTCGCCCGCCACCTGCACGAGCTGGGCGTAAAGCGCATCGTCGTCGCCAACCGTACCCTGGAACGCGCCAGCATCCTGGCCGAGCAGTTCGGTGCCCACGCGGTGTTGCTCTCCGACATCCCGGCCGAGCTGGTGCGCAGCGACATCGTCATCAGCTCTACTGCCAGCCAGTTGCCGATCCTCGGCAAGGGCGCGGTGGAAAGCGCCCTGAAACTGCGCAAGCACAAGCCGATCTTCATGGTGGATATCGCCGTTCCCCGGGATATCGAGCCTGAAGTCGGCGAGTTGGACGACGTTTACCTCTACAGCGTCGACGACCTGCACGAAGTGGTCGCCGAAAACCTCAAGAGTCGCCAGGGCGCTGCCCAGGCTGCCGAGGAAATGGTCAGCACCGGTGCCGACGATTTCATGGTGCGCCTGCGTGAACTGGCGGCAGTGGATGTGCTCAAGGCCTACCGTCAGCAAGGCGAACGCCTGCGGGACGAGGAATTGATCAAGGCCCAGCGTATGCTCGCCAACGGCAGCAGCGCCGAAGACGTGCTGATGCAGTTGGCGCGCGGCCTGACCAACAAATTGCTGCATGCTCCCAGTGTCCAGTTGAAAAAGCTTACCGCCGAAGGCCGCCTCGATGCGCTGGCCATGGCCCAGGAACTCTTTGCCCTCGGTGAGGGCGCGACAGAAAGCTCTTCGGATAAAAAACCGCAATGAAAGCGTCACTGCTCAATAAACTGGACGTCCTTCAGGACCGTTTCGAAGAACTGACCGCCTTGCTCGGCGATGGCGAGGTCATCTCCGATCAGACCAAGTTCCGCACCTATTCCAAGGAATACGCGGAAGTTGAACCGATCGTGGGCACCTATAAACAGTTGCTCAAGGTTCAGGCTGACCTCGAAGGCGCCCAGGCGCTGCTCAAGGACAGCGACCCGGACATGCGCGAAATGGCCGTTGAAGAAGTGCGAGAGGCCAAGGACAAGCTGATCGAACTGGAAGGCGACCTGCAACGCATGCTGTTGCCCAAGGACCCGAACGATGGGCGCAACGTGTTCCTTGAAATCCGCGCCGGCACCGGCGGTGACGAAGCGGCGATTTTCTCCGGCGACCTGTTCCGCATGTATTCGCGCTATGCCGAGCGTCGCGGCTGGCGTGTGGAGATTTTGTCCGAGAACGAAGGCGAACACGGCGGCTATAAAGAAGTCATCGCCCGGGTTGAGGGCGAGAATGTCTACGGCAAACTGAAGTTCGAATCCGGCGTGCACCGCGTGCAGCGGGTGCCGGCCACGGAATCCCAGGGCCGTATCCACACCTCGGCGTGCACCGTGGCCGTGTTGCCCGAGCCCGACGAGCAGGAAGCCATCGAGATCAACCCGGCAGACCTGCGGGTCGACACCTACCGCTCATCGGGCGCCGGTGGCCAGCACGTCAACAAGACCGACTCGGCGATCCGTATCACTCACTTGCCTTCGGGCATCGTGGTGGAGTGCCAGGAAGAACGTTCCCAGCACAAGAACCGTGCGCGGGCCATGTCCTGGCTGTCGGCCAAGCTGAATGACCAGCAGACCAGCGCCGCCGCCAATGCGATTGCCAGCGAGCGTAAGCTGCTGGTGGGCTCGGGCGACCGTTCCGAGCGCATTCGTACCTACAACTTTGCCCAGGGCCGGGTCACCGACCACCGCGTCAACCTGACGCTGTACTCCCTGGACGAAATCCTCGCCGGTGGCGTCGATGCGGTAATCGAGCCGTTGTTGGCCGAATACCAGGCCGACCAGCTTGCGGCGATAGGTGAATAAATGACCATTATTGCCAGTTTGTTACGCGCCGCCGACCTGCCGGACTCGCCGACTGCGCGCCTGGACGTGGAATTGTTGCTGGCCGCCGCCTTGGGCAAGTCCCGCAGCTACCTGCACACCTGGCCGGAAAAAATCGTCAGCAGTGAACACGCGCTGACCTTTGCCGACTACCTGCAACGCCGTCGTGCCGGCGAGCCCGTGGCCTACATCCTCGGCCAGCAAGGCTTCTGGAAGCTCGACCTGGAAGTGGCACCGCACACGCTGATCCCGCGTCCGGAAACCGAGATGCTGGTGGAAGCCGCCCTGGAATTGCTGCCTGCCACACCGGCCAAGGTCCTGGACCTGGGCACCGGCAGCGGCGCGATTGCCCTGGCCCTGGCCAGCGAACGCCCGGCCTGGCAAGTCACGGCGGTCGACCGCGTGCTGGAAGCTGTGGCCCTGGCCGAACGCAACCGCCAGCGCCTGCACCTGAACAACGCCACGGTGCTGAACAGCCATTGGTTCAGTGCCCTCGAAGGCCACACTTACAACCTGATCATCAGCAACCCACCTTATATAGCCGACACCGACCCGCACCTGGTGGCCGGTGACGTGCGCTTTGAACCGGCCAGCGCGCTGGTATCCGGGCATGACGGCCTGGACGACCTGCGGCTGATCATCGCCCAGGCACCTGCGCACCTCGACGCCGCAGGTTGGTTGCTGCTGGAACACGGTTACGACCAGGCGCCCGCCGTGCGCGACCTGCTGCTGGGGGAAGGCTTTGAAGAAGTCCACAGCCGCATCGACCTGGGCGGCCACGAACGCATTACGTTGGGACGCCGCCCGTGATGAACGACCAGGAGCTGTTGCGCTATAGCCGGCAGATTCTGTTGCAGCATGTCGACATCGAAGGCCAGTTGCGCCTGAAAAACAGCCGTGCGCTGATCGTCGGCCTGGGTGGCCTCGGTTCGCCAGTGGCGCTGTACCTGGCGGCGGCGGGTGTGGGTGAGCTGCATTTGGCGGATTTCGACACTGTCGACCTGACCAACCTGCAACGCCAGATCATTCACGACACCGACAGCGTCGGCCTGAGCAAGGTCGACTCGGCGATTCGCCGCCTGAGCGCGATCAATCCTGAAATACAGCTGGTTGCCCATCGCAGCGCGCTGGATGAGGATTCCCTCGCGGCCGCCGTTGCGGTGGTCGATGTGGTACTGGATTGCAGCGACAACTTCTCCACCCGCGAAGCGGTCAACGCTGCGTGTGTCGCTGCCGGCAAGCCTTTGGTGAGCGGTGCGGCGATTCGCCTCGAAGGCCAGCTGTCGGTGTTCGACCCTCGTCGCGCCGAAAGCCCCTGCTACCACTGTTTATACGGGCACGGCAGCGACGCCGAACTGACCTGCAGCGAAGCCGGTGTCATCGGCCCGCTGGTGGGTTTGGTCGGCAGCCTGCAAGCCCTGGAAGCCTTGAAATTGCTGGCCGGTTTCGGCGAGCCGCTGGTGGGGCGGCTGTTGTTGATCGACGCCCTGACCACGCGTTTTCGCGAGTTGCGGGTCAAGCGCGATCCCGGTTGCAGCGTCTGCGGTAGCCAACATGGTTAAGGATGCGCCGATTGGTGTGTTCGACTCCGGTGTCGGCGGTCTGTCGGTGCTGGACGAAATCCAGCGTCTGCTGCCCCATGAGTCGCTGCTGTACGTGGCGGATGGCGGGAATATCCCCTACGGCGAGAAAACCCCGGCGTTCATCCTCGATCGTTCGCGACAGGTGGCGGCGTTCTTCCGTGAGAAGGGCGCCAAAGCGTTTGTGATTGCCTGCAACACGGCGACCGTTGCGGCGGTTGCCGATTTGCGCCAGGACTATCCCGACTGGCCATTGGTGGGCATGGAACCGGCAGTCAAACCCGCGGCTGCCGCGACCCGCAGTGGCGTCGTCGGCGTGCTGGCGACCACCGGCACCCTGCAAAGCGCCAAGTTCGTCGCCTTGCTTGACCGCTTCGCCACCGATGTGCGGGTGATCACCCAACCCTGCCCGGGCCTGGTGGAGCTGATCGAAACCGGCGACCTGGACAGCCCGGCCCTGCGCCTGCTGTTGCAAGGCTACGTGGAGCCGCTGATTGCGGCCGGTTGCGACACCATCATCCTTGGCTGCACCCACTACCCGTTCCTCAAGCCCCTGCTCGCCGAGATGCTCCCGCCGACGATCATTTTGATCGACACCGGGGCGGCAGTAGCGCGTCAATTGCAACGTCTTTTGAGTGATCGCGAACTGCTGGCCACTGGCAATCCGCCGCCTGTACAGTTCTGGACCAGCGGCGATCCGCAGCATCTAAGAAATATCCTACCGACCCTATGGAAATCTCCCGGAGTTGTGCGTAGTTTTGGCGTGTGAAAAAAACGTGAAATAACGCCTTTATCCGCTGAACTTCTGGCTATACGGCAGCTTCTATAGCAAGTTAGCCGGTACAAAATCATACAACTTCGTTCGGAAGGGATGTTTCTCTATGAAGCGCTTGTTCTGTTTGGCTGCGATTGCGGCCGCAATGTTGGGGCACTCTTTTTCCGCACAGGCGGCAGGCCTGGAACTTGGGGTGGGAAGTACGAGCGATTCGACCATGACCTATCGGTTGGGGCTGACCTCGGACTGGGATAAAAGCTGGTGGCAGACCGATACGGGGCGCGTGACCGGGTACTGGAGCGGCGCCTACACCTACTGGGACGGTGACAAGCGGGCCAGCGTCAGCAGCCTGTCGTTCTCACCCGTGTTTGTGTATGAGTTCGCCGGGGAGAGGGTGAAGCCGTACATCGAGGCCGGCGTGGGTGTGGCCGTGTTCTCCCGCACGCGGGTAGAAGACAACAATATCGGCCAGGCTTTCCAGTTTGAAGACCGGCTGGGCTTTGGCTTGCGCTTTGTCGGTGGCAGTGAAGTGGGGATTCGGGCCACCCATTACTCCAATGCCGGGATCAGCAGCAATAACGATGGTGTAGAGAGTTATTCGCTGCACTACACGCTGCCGTTGTAGTTTTTTAAGCACACTGCAAAACCATTGTGGGAGCGGGCTTGCTCGCGAAAGCGGTGTATCAGCCACGAATCAGTTGACTGACACACCGTTTTCGCGAGCAAGCCCGCTCCCACATTGGCTACTCATTGGTTCCGAAATCAGCGATACACCGTCGCAATCCCCTGGCGCTCATCGATGCACTCCGGCGCGCCCATCTCGAATTCCCGGCAGATCAGCGGCCGCTTCTCGTAAATCGTGCACATCATCGTGTCGCGGTCCAGCGCCGCGCACCAGCCGTCATCCAGGCGCAGCATGACTTCGCCGCCCCAATCGTCGGTATCGATAAAGCGATCGGGCACGCCGGTGTCGGTGATCAGCATGACTTCCAGCTGGCAGCAGCACGCGGCGCAGGTGGAGCAGGTGACGGCAGGTTCGGCGATTTGGGTATGGGGGATGTTGGTCATAGGCGCGCAGTGTAAGGCAAGCGGCTCATAGGTGTGTGAAAGGCCTGACGGACGTCAATGCGCCAACTGCCTGGCGACCCAATGCAACAACGGAAAAATCATCCCCCAGAGTAACGCCAGGCCGATGACGGTCGGCACGGTGCCATAGCCGAAACTCACCCCCGCCAGTTGGCTGCCCGCGTAATAGGACAGCGGCCCGCCCACCGCCCCCAACAAACTCGCACGCCACCAGGGCTGCGCGCTCCAGGCCAGGCAATGGCGCAGCGTGGTCGCCAGCAATGCCCACAACAGGATCAGCCACAATGGTGCCAACGGTCCGGGCAGGCTGAAATGAAACACGCCGAATGCTCGTAGCACGGTGTCGATCACGGTGCCCAACAAGGTGACGGCAACAATCACCTGGCCTTCCGCTGACCACGAACTTATCCACAGCAGGTGGATTACCAGCACCGCCAACCCCACCAACAGCCACAGACTGTCGCCGCCCAGCACACAGGCAAACCAGCCGCACTGGAACAGCACGGCATTTGCCAGTGGTTTAAGCATCAAAGCGCCCGAGCAGTGGCTGGGTCAGCGCCGCCGGCTTGGCCAGCAGCATCTGCGCGGTGCCGATGGTGCGCTCCATAAAGCCGCCTTCGCAGTAGCACAGGTAAAACTCCCACAGCCGCAGGAAGTATTCGTCGTAGCCCATTTCCGTCAGGCGGCTGTGGGCGCGACGAAAGTTCTCATGCCACAGGCGCAGGGTTCGCGCGTAGTGCAGGCCGAAGTCCTCCATGTGCAGCAGGTTCATGTCCGTGTCGCGGCTGACGACCTCCAGCATCTTCTGTACACACGGCAAGGCGCCGCCGGGGAAGATATAGCGCTGGATAAAATCCACGCTGCTCTTGGCCTGTTCGTAGCGCTGTTCACGAATGGTGATGGCTTGCAGCAACATCAGGCCGTTGCTCTTGAGCAACTGCGCGCACTGTTTGAAATAGGTCGGCAGGAAGCGGTGGCCCACGGCTTCGATCATCTCGATCGACACCAGCTTGTCGTACTGCCCGGTCAGGTCGCGGTAGTCCTCCAGCAGCAACGTCACCTGATTCTGCAAACCCAGGGCCTCGATGCGTTTTTCAGTGTAGGCAAACTGCTCTTTGGACAGGGTCGTGGTGGTGACCTTGCAGCCGTACTGCTGCGCGGCATAAATCGCCATGCTGCCCCAGCCGGTGCCGATTTCCAGCAGGTGGTCGGACGGTTTCAGCGCGAGCTTCTGGCAGATGCGTTCCAGCTTGTTCAACTGCGCCTGTTCCAGGGTGTCGTCAGCGGTGAGGAACTGCGCGGCCGAATACATCATGGTCGGGTCGAGGAATTCCTCGAACAGGTCGTTGCCCAGGTCGTAGTGGGCGGCAATGTTTTTCTGCGAGCCCTTGCGCGTGTTGCGGTTGAGCCAGTGCAGGCCCTGGGTGAAGGGCCGTGCGAGTTTCGCCAGCCCACCTTCCAGCGCATCCAGCACGTCGAGGTTGCTGACCATTACCCGTACCACGGCGGTCAGGTCCGGGCTGCTCCAGTAGCCATGAATAAATGCCTCGCCCGCGCCGATGGAACCGTTGGCTGCCACCAGCCCCCACACGGCTGAATCGAGGATCTGGATCTCCCCCAGCAGGTGCGCTTCCCGTGCGCCGAAGACTTGCCGTTCGCCGTCCTCGATCACCACCAACTGGCCGTGGCGCAGTTGGCCGAGCTGGCGCAGCACGGCTTTGCGCAGCAGCGCGGCGGTCATGCCGTTGACGTTCAAGCGGTTGGATTTGACCGATAAGCTAGGGGATTTCATGGCGGCGATCCTTGGTGTAACCGACTGCGGTGCGAGAAGCGCCTTCGGCGGCGTGATGGGAAAAAATCGGCGTGCGTTTCAGCAAGAGGCGCAAGGCCTGCCAATAAATGGCCAGGCAGGTCTTGGCGGTCATCCACGGGAAGCGCCACAGGTAGCGGTGCAGGCTGGCGCGGTTCAGGGCTTCGCGTTGCAGGCTCAAGGTGGCGTCAAAGACTTTCAGTTCGCCCTGCCAGTCGGCCATATGCACGCCGAGCCTGGCGGCGGGCGGGCTGAAGCTCATGCGGTATTCCAGGTCCCGGGGCAAGAACGGCGACACATGAAACGCCTTGGCCACGGCGAAGTGCTGATGCTCACCGGCAGGCAGCGCCTGGGCTGGCAGCACGTAGTGATAGCGCTCGCGCCACGGGGTGTTGGTCACTTCACAAAGGATCGCGGCCAGCGTTCCGTCGGCCTCGAAGCAGTAGAAGAAACTCACCGGGTTAAAGGCCAGGCCCCAACTGCGGGCCTGGGTCAGCAGGCAGATAACGCCCGAGGGGATGCGCCCCAGGGCCTTGCCGACTTCTTGGCGTACGGCATCGGTCAAGCTCATGCCGTGACGGGTAAATTCACGCAGGTAATCCTGCTGGCGAAACGCGAACGGCGCCCAGCGCTCGCCCGCCAATGGCGACAAGCCGAACACTTCGTCCTGTTCGCTGAGGTCCAGGTACAGCAGGCCGATCCGGTAGCGGAAGGCATGGCCCTTTGGCGTAAACCGCCGATGGGCGATCCAGCCGCTGTACAGGGCGCTGTTCACAGGATTTCCCCGAACGCCTTGGCCACGCGCAATGCGCTGACCACGCCGTCTTCGTGGAAACCGTTGGCCCAGTAGGCGCCGCAATAATAGGTGTGCTGCGTGCCGTGCAGTTCTTCCCAGCGCGCTTGGGCGGCCACGGCGGCCAGGCTGTATTGCGGGTGGGCGTAGGTGTAGCGGGCGAGGACTTTGAGCGGGTTGATCAGCGCCGTTTGATTGAGGCTCACGCAAAAGGTGGTGGTGCTGTCGATGCCTTGCAGGATGTTCATGTCGTAGGTCACCGCCGCCTGTTTTTGCGCGCGGCCATCCAGGCGGTAATTCCAGCTGGCCCAGGCCAGTTTGCGCTCGGGCAGCAGACGGGTATCGGTGTGCAGGACGACGTCATTGTCGGCGTAGGGCAGGGCGCCAAGGATCTGTTGCTCGGCCAGGCTCGCATCCCCCAGCAACGCCAGGGCCTGGTCGCTGTGGCAGGCGAACACCACCTTGTCGAATGCCTCGCTGCCGGCGGCGCTGTGGATAACTGCGCCGATGGCTGAGCGCTCAACCCGGGTGACCGGGCAATTGAGGCGGATATTTTCGCGGAAGGACTGGGTCAGCGGCTCGATATAGCGGCTGGAACCGCCTTCGATCACGCACCACTGCGGCCGGTTGCTCACCGACAACAAGCCATGGTTCTTGAAGAACCGCACGAAGAATTGCAGGGGAAACCCGAGCATGTCAGCCAGGGACATCGACCAGATCGCCGCGCCCATCGGCACGATGTAGTGCTGGATAAATCGCTGGCCGTAGCCGCCCGCTTGCAGGTACTCGCCCAGGGTCATCTCGGCGCTGATGCGTTGCTCTTGCAGGTCCAGGGGCGCCTGGCGGTTGAAGCGCAGGATATCGCGCAACATGCCCCAGAACCCCGGCGACAGAATATTCCGGCGCTGGGCAAACAGGCTGTTGAGGTTGTTGCCGTTGTACTCGAACCCGGCGTTCGGGTCGCACACCGAAAAGCTCATTTCGGTGGGTTTGAACGTCACGCCAATTTGCCCCAGCAGCTTGATGAAGTTGGGATAGGTCCAGTCGTTGAACACGATAAAGCCGGTGTCCACCGCATGGCTTTTGCCTTCCACCGTGACATTCACCGTATGGGTGTGGCCGCCGATGCGGTCGCCCGCTTCGAACAGGGTGATGTCGTGGCGGCGACTGAGCAGGTAGGCGCTGGTCAGCCCGGCAATGCCGCTGCCGATAATGGCGATCTTCACAGGTCGTCCTTTCTCGGCGGCGGGCTGCGCAGCATGCGTTTGCCAATGATCAACTGGACGCGGTTCGGCAGTTTCGACAGTGGCCACAAGGCGGCAATAAACAGGGCAGGGAAGGCAATTTCCAATGGGCGGTTTTGCAGCTTGGCGAAGATATGTCGCGCGGCCTTGTCCGCCGGCCAGCTCAAGGGCATCGGGAAGTCATTGCGGGCGGTCAGCGGCGTGTCGACAAACCCCGGGCTGACCACGGTGACGTCGATCCCTTCAGGTGACAGGTCGATACGCAGGGACTCGAACAGGTAACGCAGGCCTGCCTTCGACGCACCATAGGCTTCCGCCCTGGGCATCGGCAGGTAGGTCACCGCACTGGCCACACCGACCAGGTGCGGTGTATGACCGGCACGCAACAGCGGCAGCGCGGCCTCGATGCAGTAACTGCTGGCCAGCAGGTTGGTGCGCACCACGTGCTCGATGATCGAGGCGTCGAACTGCCTGGCATCCACGTATTCGCAGGTACCGGCATTCAGGATCACGGTGTCCAGCGAGCCCCAGACCACTGCGATGTGTTCACCGATCTCGCGCACGGTCTGGCTGTTGGTCAGGTCGCCGGCCACCACCAGCACTTGCCCGGGGTATTGCTGGGCAAGCTGTTCCAGGGGCGCCTTGGAGCGGGAACTGAGGGCCACATGGGCACCGCTTTCGAGCAGCGTCTTGGCCAGTTCGGCCCCGATGCCACTGCTGGCACCGGTCAACCAGTAACGACGTGGAAGGTTAAGGCTCATCCCATTCTCCTTTTCAGCCAGCTGACCACACCGCCAAGGACCGGCACGTGTTCATACAGCAACTGTCCAGCGTCAAAATAATCCCGGTGGCGATACACCTTGTCGCGCCACAGCAGGTGCGAGCAGCCTTCCACACGAATCACTTCGCCCTTGGCCAGGCGCGGGTGGCAGAAGCTCATTGTCCAGCGCAGGTAGCCTTCGCCTTCCGCCACTTGATCAAAGCCATGGAAGTCAAAGCGCAACTGGGTAACGTTGTCGTACAGCTCGGCGAAGTAGCGGTGCAACGCCGGCAGCCCGTGCACCTCGTGCAGTGGGTCGGTGAAACTGATGTCCTGGCTGTACAGGCCGTCGAGCAGGTGCAGGTTGTGCTTGTCCACACTGGCGAACACCTGGGCGAAGCGGCGCAGGAAATCACTCATAAGCACCTCCGACCGCCTGGCGTGAAGGCAGGCTGCGGAAAGCGGCGAGGGCGCGCTCGCGGGATTTTTTCAAATCGACGATAGGACGAGGATAGTCGGCCACACCAAACAGGCCGCCCACGGCGTCGGGGTTGTGCACTTCCTTTTTGTTCAGCGCCGACAACTGTGGCAGCCAGTGCTTGATAAACACACCTTCGCCGTCGAATTTTTCCGATTGGCTCAAGGGGCTGAAAATCCGGAAGTACGGGGCCGAGTCGGTGCCGGTGGACGAGCTCCACTGCCAGCCACCGTTGTTGGCTGCCAGGTCGCCGTCGATCAGGTGACGCATGAAAAAGCGCTCGCCTTCGCGCCAGTCGATCAGCAGGTTTTTGGTCAGGAACATCGCCACCACCATGCGCAGGCGATTGTGCATCCAGCCGGTTTCCAGCAGCTGGCGCATGGCGGCGTCGATGATCGGCAGGCCGGTGCGTGCTTCCTGCCACGCTTTCAAGTCTTCCGGGCTGTTGCGCCAGGCCACGGCTTCGGTCTCTGGGCGGAATGCGCGGTGGCGCGAGACCCGTGGGTAGCCCACCAGAATATGTTTGTAGAACTCGCGCCACAGCAGCTCGTTGATCCAGGTAATCGCGCCGATGTCGCCGCTTTCGAATTCACCCTGGTTGCTTTGCAGCGCGGCATGCAGGCACTGGCGCGGTGAAACCACGCCCGCTGCAAGGTAGGCCGAAAGCTGGCTGGTACCGGGCTTGGCCGGGAAGTCGCGTTCGTCCTTGTAGTAGCTGATTTGTGCGTCGGCGAACTGGTCGAGACGGCGCCGGGCTTCGGCTTCGCCGGCAGGCCACAGGGCGCGCAAGGCTTCGCTCGGGGTAGCGAAGCCCTCGACGTGATCCGGAACCTCGTCGCTTTTGAGTGTGAGCGGCGCCTGCGCCTTGGGAGTGGCGACCAAACGCGGCAAGGCGCCATGCAGGCGGCTGTAGCAGACCTTGCGGAACTGGCTGAACACCTGGAAGTAGGTGCCGGTCTTGGTCAGCACGCTGCCGGGCTGGAAAAACAACTGGTCCAGATAGGTGTGGAACGTGATGCCTTGAGCTTCGAGGGCCTTGGCCACGGCGGCGTCGCGGCGCTCTTCGTGGATGCCGTATTCGTCATTGACGTGTACCGACTCCACCGACAGTTCCTGGCACAGGCCTGCCAAAACTTCAGGTGCTTGATCCCAAGTGTCGGCATGGCGGATCAATAACGGAATGTTCAACTCGCCCAGCGCTGAGCTCAAGCGCTGCAGGTTGCGCAGCCAGAAATCGACCTTGCACGGCGCGTCATCGTGGGCCAGCCATTGCCCGGGGCTGATCAGGTAGACGGCCGCTGTCGGGCCACGCTGTGCGGCGGCGGCGAGGGCGGTGTTGTCTTTTAGGCGCAGGTCGGTGCGCAGCCAGATCAAGTGCATTTAAATAAGTCCACGCTGGATCAGTACCTGATGGGCCGACAACGGGTCTTCGGCCAGGAGCAATTCAGGAATCTCTTGGGTTAATACGGACAGCTCCGCCTGGTGGATGCATACCGTTGGTCCGGTTATCAGTTTTGGGCAACTGAAGCCGCTCAACAGTTTGCCCAGCACCGAGGTATGGAGTGCCTTGCTCGAATACAGCAGTACCGCGCGGGGTTGCAGATGCTCGACGGCCAGGGCCAGTTCGCCCACCGGCAATGGCCAGTCGAAAACTTCCACCGGGCAATCGGCGCTGCTGGCGAGCCAGGCGGTGAGCCACAGGTGCGGCTCCAGCGGCAGGTCGGAATGGTTGATCAGCAGCAGGGGGGCGCCGTTGAGCTGGCGGTTGTTGTGATACATCCGCGCACCGAATTTGCTGCGCAGCCAGGAATAGAAAAATACCCGTTCCATCTGCGCGCCGAACTGGCCTTGCCAGCGCAGTTCGAGCTCCTTGAGCAACGGCAATAACAGTTGCTCGCACAAGGTGCGCGGCGGGTACAGCGCCATGGCCTGGTTGAAGGCATCATCCACCCGGCGCTCGGCCAGTTCGCTGATGGCCTGCACCAGGTGCTGGCGGCGGTTGTGCCATTCGTTTTCCACCGGCGGTTCGCTGGTGGCTTGCGCGGTGTCGATCAGGCTCTTGACCTGGCTGACCGGCACACCGCGGTTGAGCCAGGTCAGGATGGTATGGATGCGTTGCACGTGCTCGGCACTGAACAGGCGGTGCCCCTTGGGCGTGCGCTGGGGCACGATCAGGCCGTAGCGGCGCTCCCAGGCGCGCAAGGTCACGGCGTTGACGCCGGTCTGTCGCGCCACTTCGCGGATCGGCAGCCAGCCTTGTTCGATGGCCTCGGCGATGTCTTCGCCAGGTTCTTGCAGGGGAAAAGTCATAGGTTAAATCGCATTACGCAGGCTGAGGTTTTCCGGGTGCGGTTGCAGGTAAGCCTGCTGCGCGATGTAGCGGTCCGGGTGCTGGCGAAAGTGGTGCTTGAGCAGCGTCAGCGGTACCACCAGCGGCACGATGCCCTGGCGGTATTGGCTGATGATGGTCTGCATTTCCTGTTTGTCTTCGGCGCTGATGGCTTGCTTGAGGTAGCCGCTGATGTGTTGCAGCACGTTGGTGTGGGTGCCGCGTGTGGCGCACTGGGTCAGGGCGCTCATCAGTTCGCTGAAGTAACCGGCGGCCAAGGCGCCCAGGTCGACGTCCCTGGGCATGCTGCCCAGCAGGTTGCCGAGGCTTTTGTAATGCACCGGGCTGTGGGCCATCAGCAGGTATTTGTAGCGCGAGTGAAATTCCAGCAGGCGGTGACGGGTCAGGCCTTCGGCGAGCAGTTGCTGCCAGGTGGCGTAGACGAACACCCGGGTCAGGAAGTTTTCCCGCAGCACCGGGTCATTCAGCCGACCGTCTTCTTCCACCGGCAGGTTGGGGTGGCGCGCACAAAACGCCTGGGCGTAGATGCCGCGCCCGCCGCCGTCGATGGGCATGCCGTTGTCCTGATAGACCTTGACCCGCTCCAGGCCGCAGGACGGGGATTTCTGCATGAAGATGTAACCGCAGAGGTCGGTGTGTTCAGCAGCCATTTGCTGGCCGTAATCGTCCAGCGGCTGGGTCACGTTAAGTTCGCGGTTTACGGTGCCAACGGCCTGGGGATTGAGCGGGTCGCCCACCAGGCGAATCGGCTCGCGGGGGATGCCCAGGCCAATGGCGACTTCAGGACACAGCGGCACGAAGTCGAAATAATCGGCCAGGGTCTGGCTACACAGCTGGGATTGTTTATGCCCGCCGTTGAAGCGCACGTTCTCGCCCAACAGGCAGGCGCTGATGGCGATTTTCGGTTTGCCGGTGGCGGGCAGGGTGCTGGACATGGCCAAACCTCGATGAAATTCCTGTACAGAGTTAAATTTCTGTACAACTTAATCTCATCATAGGTTTGAAGCTGTACAAGTCAAATAATTTGTACAGGTATTTGCGGAATGGCTATTTCCAGCCGATTTTCCAGTCTTCGGCGTTTTGCAGGGTTTGCCAGGCCAGGCGCTGCACGCGATGGCTCATCACGGCTTCCAGCTCGATTTCCTGCACATCGCCTTCGTCATCACGCAGCAGTTTGGTCACCAGAAAATGTTTTTCCTTGTGCTGCGGGCGGGCTGCTGTCCACTTCGACAGCAGCAACTTGGCGGGATTGATGCGGTTCATCGCAGGTGCTCGATCAACCGCCGCGCCGCCTCCTGGCCGCTGAGCCACGCACCTTCCACGCGGCCTGACAGGCACCAGTCGCCACATACATACAGGCCCAGGTCGGCGTCGGCCAGCACGCCAAATTCATGGCTGGTGGACGGCCGCGCGTACAGCCAGCGGTGGGCGAGGGTGAAGGATGGCGCCGGCATGGCGCTGTGCAGCAGTTCGGCGAAGGCGCCGTGCAGGTGTTCGATCACGGCTTCCTTGGACAGGTCCAGGTGTTGCTTGCTCCAGGTACTGGTGGCGTGCAAAACCCAGGTGTCGAGGGTGGTGTCGCGCCCCGGTTTGCTGCGGTTGCGCGCCAGCCAGTCCAGCGGGCTGTCCTGGACGAAGCAGCCTTCCATGGGCGTATCCAGCGGCTTGTCGAAGGCCAGGGCAATGGCCCAGGTCGGGTCCATCTTGACCCCGGCGGCGACACTCGCCAGCTTGGGCGCAGCGGCCAGCAAGGCAGTGGCCTGGGGCGCCGGGGTGGCGATGATCACGTGGCTGAACGGGCCGTGGCTTTCGCCGTCGGCGTCCAGCAGGTTCCAGTGATGTTTACCCTGGAACACTTCGGTGATGCGGCAACCGAACTGCACCGGCAAGTCATCGAGCAGGGCGCGGGTGATCGCACTCATGCGCGGCGTGCCGACCCAGCGGATCTGTTCATCGGGGGAGGGCGTCAGTTGGCCGGACTTGAAGTTGTACAGCTGTGGCTTCCATTGCTCGGCGCAACCATTGGCCTGCCAGCGTTGCACCTCGTTGACGAAGCGCCGGTCGCGGGCGGTGAAGTACTGTGCGCCCATGTCCAGCGAGCCCGCATCGCTGCGCTTGCTGGACATGCGACCGCCACTGCCGCGGCTTTTATCGAAGAGTTGTACAACGTGCCCCGCGTCTTTCAACGCTCGGGCGGCGGAGAGACCGGCGATGCCGGTGCCAATGATCGCGATGGGAACAGTCATGGGAGGCCTCGTTTTACCGTTGGGTACAGACTACGCCGACACCAATAGCTGTACAATATTGTTTTTTGGTATAAGTTTTGGCGTACCTGATCGTTTGGCGTGACCTATGGTTAAACCTGAAGGTTTAACCAGCGTTGCGCCCGATTAAAACATCCCTGTTTATAAAATAGACTAACGGTGGTCGGCGAACGTTACACGAGGAACAACTCATGCACATTTTGCTGACCGGCGGTACCGGTTTGATCGGCCGTCAACTTTGCCAATACTGGCTTGCCCAGGGCCATCGCCTCACGGTCTGGAGCCGCCATCCCGAACAAGTGGCTAAATTGTGCGGCGCCCAGGTGCGTGGCGTCGCCCGCCTGCAAGACATAAACGAGGCGGTGGACGCGGTGGTCAATCTGGCCGGCGCGCCGATTGCCGACCGGCCCTGGACGCATAAACGCAAGGCGCTGTTGTGGAGCAGCCGTATCGGCCTCACCGAAACGCTGCTGGCCTGGCTTGAGGGCCTTGAACACAAACCGACGGTGTTGATCTCCGGTTCCGCGGTGGGCTGGTACGGCGACGGTGGTGAGCGCGAGCTGACCGAAGACAGCGGCCCGGTGCAGGACGATTTCGGCAGCCAGTTATCCATTGCCTGGGAAGAAACCGCCCAGCGTGCCGAGGCATTGGGCATCCGCGTGGTGCTGGTGCGTACCGGGCTGGTGCTGGCGGCGGAGGGCGGCTTTTTGTCGCGGCTGTTGCTGCCGTTCAAACTGGCGCTGGGCGGGCCTATCGGCAATGGTCGGCAGTGGATGCCATGGGTCCATATAAAGGATCAAATCGCCCTGATTGATTTTCTTCTGCACAAGACCGATGCCAGCGGTCCTTATAATGCCTGCGCGCCACACCCGGTACGCAACCTGGAGTTCGCCAAGACCCTGGGCAAGGTGCTGCACCGCCCGGCGTTCATGCCCATGCCGGCGTTTGCCTTGCGTATCGGCCTGGGCGAGTTGTCCGGTTTGTTGCTGGGTGGCCAGCGGGCTTTGCCGCAGCGGCTGTTGGCGGCCGGTTTCACTTTCCAGTTCACTGAGTTGCATGCGGCCCTGGACGACTTGTCCAGCCGCCTCTAGAGATAGGATGTTGCATGACGGATCACGCGTTGTTACTGGTCAACCTGGGTTCACCGGCGTCCACTTCGGTGGCGGATGTGCGCAGCTACCTCAATCAGTTCCTGATGGACCCTTACGTCATTGACCTGCAATGGCCGGTTCGGCGTTTGCTGGTGTCGCTGATCCTGATCAAGCGCCCGGAGCAATCGGCCCATGCCTACGCCTCGATCTGGTGGGACGAAGGCTCGCCGCTGGTAGTTCTTAGCCGTCGCTTGCAACAACAGATGACTGCACAGTGGACCCAGGGGCCGGTGGAGTTGGCCATGCGCTATGGCGAGCCGTCGATTGAAAGCGTACTGACCCGGCTGGCGTCCCAAGGCATCAAGAGAGTGACCCTGGCGCCGTTGTACCCACAGTTTGCCGACAGCACCGTGACCACGGTAATCGAAGAGGCCCGGCGCGTGGTGCGGCACAAAAAGTTGGCGATCGAGTTTTCGATTCTGCAGCCGTTCTACGATGAACCGGAGTACCTGGACGCCTTGGCCAACAGCGCCAGAGCCTATGTGGAAGAGGATTTCGATCACCTCCTGCTGAGCTTTCATGGGTTGCCCGAGCGCCACCTGAAAAAGCTCGACCCTACCGGGCAACACTGCTTCAAGGACGCCAACTGCTGCCAGAACGCCTCTCCCGAGGTGCTTGCCACGTGCTATCGCGCGCAGTGTTTCAGCGTTGCGCGGGATTTTGCCGAGCGCCTGGGGTTGCCGGATGGCAAATGGTCGGTGGCGTTCCAGTCGCGGCTGGGCCGGGCCAAGTGGATCGAACCGTACACCGAGGCACGCCTTGAAGCGTTGGCTCAACAGGGCGTGAAGAAGCTGCTGGTGATGTGCCCGGCGTTTGTTGCGGACTGCATCGAGACACTGGAGGAAATTGGTGATCGTGGCCTGGAGCAATTCCGCGAGGCGGGGGGCGAGGAGTTGGTGTTGGTGCCGTGCCTGAACGATGACCCGCAGTGGGCGGCGGCGCTCAATACCCTGTGTGAAAGAGCGCCGGTCGCGCTGTAGTCAAGCCGGGTGAGGCCTGAGTGTGGGAGCGGGCTTGCTCGCGAAGGCGGTGGGTCAGTTAATGAAGATGGCGACTGACACACCG
>NZ_JBYSWF010000026.1:0-84358 GCF_058780865.1 Pseudomonas sp. GP01-A4 | reverse complement strand
GGGTTGGGGATACGCTGATCGGGGTGTCCCGCAGTCGCCCTGATCCCTTGATGTGCAGCACTGGCGCCGAGGTGCGCTGGGTGGAAGCAGACCTTGGCGTGCCTGGCCAAGCGGCGCACGTCATCGAGCAGGCGGTGGCGGCAGGCGGGCTGGACACACTGATCTATAACCTGGGCATCTGGGAGGCGCGGGCGTTTGATCCGGCGTACAGCTATCTCACCGACGAGGACACGCAACTGGAAGCCATCGTCAGTTGCAACATCACCGCACCGCTGTTGTTGATCAAGCGGCTGCTGCCGGTGTTATTGAAGAGCCCACAGCCGCGCATCATCCTCACAGGCTCGACCTCAGGACTGCCCCAGAGCGGCCGGCCCGAAGTGGCGTTCGGCGCCTCGAAATTCGCCTTGCGCGGCATCGCCGATGCGCTGCGAGAAGGCTATCGCCAGCAGCGCCTGGGCGTCACTTGCCTGAACCTGGGTTATCTGAATACCGAAGATTCCTTGAGCACCTCACGCACCCAGGCCGAACAGCGCGGTGAGGGCCAATTGATTCCGGTGCATGACGTGGTGCAGGTGGTGCGTATGGTCTTGAGCCTGTCCGGCGCCAGTTTCGTCAAGGAGCTGACGTTGCCGGCGCTGCTGGATGAACGCTTCTAGCAGGTTTCGCCAGTGGGGCGCCCTGCCCTGACGCAATTCAAAGACAACCAAATGACCACCCATCGCAAAAAAAACATCCAATCGAACCTAATCGACGGCGCCCCACTCCACCTTACTTAACCCGGATGGTGGAGTAAGGATCATGGCTCAGCCATCGATATTGGTGCTGGAAGACGACGAAATCATTCGCTCGTTGATGGTAGATGTACTGGAGGATTTCGGCGCGGTGGTGACCTCGTTCCCGTCCGCAGACGAAGGAATGATTTTTCTTGAACGAGCCAGTGATCCGGTAGACTTGATTGTCAGCGATATCCAGATGCCCGGCCTGCTCAATGGCTACGACTTGAGCAAAGTAGTCGCCCATCGCTGGCCGACGCTGCCGGTGGTGCTGACCTCGGGCAACACCGCAATGGCCTCGCAGTTGGGCAGCACCGTGCGGTTCCTGCCCAAGCCGTGGACCACCAAGCGCCTGATCGACTGCGTGCAGTCGGCCCTGGTGCAGGGTTCGCCCATGCACTGATAGCATCGCGATATCAGCCAAAGCGAACTTCACGGCGACTCCTGCGGTCAGTTATTAAGCAACCTTACATGGCCAGCAGGCCCCCAGTTCGAGTTTACTGAATGCATTCACAGGCCCATGACGTTGGTGCGCCCCCTGTACTTGAAGCCCTGCGCTCGGGTACCGCTTTACTGCACGTCGCCCTGGAAAAGCGCTTGCCGTTTTTCTCCCCGCAGCTGGATCACACTCGGTATAAACGCCTGCTCCAGGCCTATTACGGGTTCTACAACCCTCTGGAAACGACGCTGCACGACAGCGGCTTGATACCCGTGGGGTTTGATCAGGTGCTGCGTCGCAAAACTCCCACCTTGCTGACGGATCTTCACGCCCTGGGCCTGGACGCCCGAGCCATCGCCGCCCTTCCCCATTGCATGTCGCTACCGCTCCTCGACACGCCGGCCGCCTGCCTGGGCGCGCTGTATGTGTTGGAAGGCGCCACCCTGGGCGGGCAAATCCTGCGCCGGGAAATGGCCCAGCGCCTGGGACTGGATGCCGACAACGGCGGCGCGTTTCTCAACGTGTACGGCGCTGAAACCGGTCGGCGCTGGAAAGACTTTCTCGACTACCTGAGCCATGTGCCCCTCGATGCGCACGCCAAACTGCGCGCCGTGAACGCGGCCCGCTCGACATTCAGCTGCTTTGAGCAATGGCTCGACAGCCAGGAGGTACTGCTATGAAACCCGAAGATTTTGAAGAGTTGCTTGCCAACTGTGCAGACGAACCCATCCGCTTCCCGGGGGCCATCCAGCCCCACGGTGCGCTGCTGACCCTGTCCGAGCCGGACCTGCATATCGTGCAGGTGAGCGCCAACGTAGCCGAACTGTTCAACCACTCACCGGAATCCTTGCTAGGCCAGCCGCTGCACACATTGATCGGCATTGAACATGCCGAAGCCGTCCGGGCCATGGTCACGCAAAACAGCTTTTTCGACGCCGCACCGCTGCACATGACCCTCAACGGCGCCGAGTTCGAAGGCTTGCTGCACCGCCATCAGGATGTACTGGTGCTGGAGTTCGAACCACGGCTCAAGGACTTCCAGCCGCGGGCACTCAATGGCCGGACCAGCAACCTGGGCAAGATGCTGCAACGCCTGCAGGCGGCGAAAACCCTGCAAGCATTGTATGAAATCAGCGTCAACGAAATCCAGGCCATGACCGGCTACGACCGGGTGCTGATTTATCGTTTCGAAGAGGAAGGCCACGGCCAGGTGATCGCCGAAGCGTCCGCCCCGTCGATGGAATTGTTCAACGGCCTGTTCTTCCCGGCGTCTGACATCCCCGAACAAGCCCGGGAGCTGTACCGCACCAATTGGCTGCGGATCATCCCCAATGCCGATTACGAGGCAGTGCCGCTGGTGCCCAGGTTGCGCCCGGACACCGGCCAGCCCCTGGACCTGAGCTTCGCCACCCTGCGCAGCGTGTCGCCGATTCACTGCCAGTACATGAAAAACATGGGGGTGCTGTCGTCCATGAGCATCTCCCTGATGGCCGGCGACAAACTCTGGGGCCTGATCAGTTGCGGCAACCGCCAGCCGCTGCTGGTGCCCAATGATTTGCGCACCGCGTGCCAGACCATCGGCCAGGTGCTGTCGTTGCAGATCAGCGCCATGGAGGCCCTGGACCTAAGCCGCCAGCGCGAAGAAAAAGTCGAGGCCCTGGCCTTGCTCAGCCAGGCCATGCAGGCCTCGCCCGCAAACGTCTTCGATGGCTTGGCGCAGCGTCCGCAATTGCTGATGGACCTGACCCTCGCAGGCGGGGTGGCGATCATCGAAGACAAGCAACTGCACCGTTACGGCAATTGCCCGGAACCTGCGCAGATTCGCGCCCTGCACAAGTGGCTGCAAGAGACCGGGCAGCCGGTGTTTGCCAGCCATAACCTGGCCTCGGTTTACCCGCCGGCGGCTGAATACCAGCACGTAGCCAGTGGCGTGCTGGCCATGAGCTTGCCCAAGCCGGTGGACAACGGCGTGTTGTGGTTTCGTCCCGAAGTGAAGGAAAACATCAACTGGAGCGGCGACCCGAACAAACCCCTGGACCTGGAAAGCACCGACGCGGGCCTGCACCTTCGCCCACGCACCTCGTTTGAAATCTGGAAGGTGGAGATGGCCGGCATTTCCACCAAATGGAGCCACGGTGACCGCTTCGCCGCCAACGACCTGCGCCGCTCGGCCCTGGAAAATGACCTGGCCCGCCAGGTGCTGCGTGAACAACAGGCGGTGCGCGCCCGGGATGAACTGGTGGCGGTGGTTTCCCACGACCTGCGCAACCCGATGACGGTGATCTCGATGCTCTGCGGCATGATGCAAAAGGCCTTCAGTTCCGATGGCCCACACACCTCGCGACGGATTTCCTCGGCCATCGATACCATGCAACAAGCCGCCGGGCGCATGAATGTGCTGCTGGAAGATTTGCTCGACACCTCGAAGATCGAAGCCGGGCGCTACACCGTCAAGCCGGTGGCCCTGGACGTGAGCCAGATGTTCGAGGAGGCCTATTCACTGCTCGCGCCCCTGGCGATGGAAAAGGGCATCGACCTGTCCTTCAATGCCGAACCCGGGCTGCAAATCCATGCCGACCCGGAACGGTTGTTCCAGGTGCTGTCGAACCTGATCGGCAACGCCATCAAGTTCACCCCGCGCCAGGGCAATATCGGCATCAGTGCGTTGAGCAATGGCGAAGAGATCGTGTTTTCGGTGCGTGACTCCGGCGAAGGGATCGCCCCTGATCAGTTGCCTCACGTGTTTGATCGCTACTGGACGCAAACCGAAAACAATCCCACCGGCAGCGGCCTGGGCCTGTACATCACCCAAGGCATCGTGCAGGCCCACGGCGGGCGGATCGAGGCTGAGAGTGAGTTGGGGCGAGGCAGCGAATTTCGGTTTACGGTGCCCAAGCCGGCTTGAAACGGCGCCTCATCGAGACGGCGAAGCATATGGAAACCCAAAGGCCCGGAACGCCGGACCGGGCCAGGGCCACTGATCAGGACGCACTCAAAGGGAGGTGAATGCGCACACTTCACGTCCTTTCTAATGAGAGCCAACATCTATGTCCTTTCCAATCATTGGCAGCGCTTTCCATATCCAATCCTTCAATCAACCCACTCATTCGCCTCAAGCCACTCAACCCGTCCAACCTGTTCAGCCGGCCCTCAAACCAAACGATGAGCCCTCGCGTAGCAGCTCCAACCAGCAAATTTTTCAGTCGAATAGCGGTAATCTGACTGATCTGGGAAAAGGCAATTTGCCGTGAGGGTTTAAGCCTTCCTAAACCGGCAACACCACCACGGCGGCCAACCCGCCACACGGGCGATTCTCCAACGTCAGCGTTCCACCGTGTTCCAGGACAATCGCCCGTGCCGTGGAAAGGCCCAAACCGACCCCGCCGGTACTTTTATTGCGTGAGCCTTCCAGCCGAAAGAACGGCAGGAACACCTGCTCATGCTGCTCCTGCGGGATGCCCGGGCCACGGTCCAGTACCCGTATCGTCACCACGCCCGGACTCTGTTGCAGTTCGATTTCCGGCGCCCGCCCGTAGTGGATCGCATTGTCCATCAGGTTGGTCATCACTCGCTTGAGCCCCAGCGGGCGACCGAAATACACCAGCCGTGGCGGGCCATTGAAGGTGATGTCGATGGACTGGTCGCGGTAATCGTCAATCAGCGTTTGCAGCAACTCAGCGAGGTCAAGTTGGGTAGCCTGTTCCAGACGCGCATCGTCGCGAAAGAATTCCAGCGCGGTGTTGATCATCGCCTGCATCTCGTCGACATCCCGGAACAGGCGGTGCTGCTGGTCGGCATCTTCGATGAATTCCCCCCGCAGGCGCAGGCGGGTCAGCGGCGCACGCAGGTCATGGGAAATCGCGGCGAGCATCTGGGTGCGGTCCTGGATGAAGTGCTGCAACTGCGCCTGCATGCCGTTGAACGCGAGAATCGCCTGGCGGATTTCCTGGGGGCCGACCGGCTCGATAGGCGGCGCACGAAAGTCGGCGCCGAAACGTCGCACACCCTGGGCGAAATACTGCAGCGGCCGGGCCAGGCGCCGGGTGGCGATCAGCGTGACCAGCGCGGTGGAAATCAGTACCAGCATCAGCACGATCAGGCTTCGCGGGCCTTCCGCCAGGCCCCAGCTGCGCGACGGCGCGCTGAACATCAGCCAGGATTCATCCACCAGCTGCACCACCAGCGCATAGCGCCCGCCGGGGCCAGGCCAGTCGGACGGTTCGTAGGCTTCCATTCGCCGCTCCGGCCCCTTGAGCAGCTGCTTGAACACCTGGTCGGAGTGAAACCCCGGGTCTTCCAGAACCGGCACATCAATGCCTGTGCGGGTGGCCGACCAACTCACATTGAAGCTGTCATCGGCCACTGCCCGAGTCAGTTGCGCGCGCTGGGACGGCTCTGCCGCTTCGATCATCCGCACGATCACCGCGACCTTCTCCAACAGGCCGGTTTCACCCAACGGCGGCCTGGCCCAAACGCCAGCCAGTTGCACAAACAGCGCATTGAAGGCCAGCGCAGTGAGCATCGCAATCAGGATAGTCAGGGCAATCCAGCGGGCCACGGTGTCCCGGGGTTTGAAGCGGCTCATGAGCGGGTCACCGCGACGGTGAACTGGTAACCACCGTTGCGCACCGTACGAATCATCGCCGGGCGCTTGGTGTCGAACTCCAGCTTGCGTCGCAGGCGGCTGACCTGCACGTCGATGCTGCGGTCGAACGCGTCGTGGCTATGGCCCCGCGCCAGGTTCAGCAATTGCTCGCGGGTGAGCACGCGCTGCGGGTGTTCGACGAACACCAGCAGCAGGTCGAACTCCCCGGACGACAACGGGATCATCACCTGGTCCGGCGAGCGCAACTCACGGCGCGTCAGGTCCAGTTGCCAGCCGGCGAAACGAATCAGCGGGCGCGACACGTCGCCCAACGTCGGCCGGTTTTCACCCGCCCGACGCAGTACGGCGCGCACCCGGGCAAGTAATTCACGGGCATCGAAAGGTTTGCTCAGGTAATCATCGGCGCCCATTTCCAGGCCCACCACGCGATCACTCAGTTCGCCCATGGCGGTCAGCATGATCACCGGTGTTGCGTATTGCTGGCGCAGGCGCTGGCACAGCAACAGGCCGTTATCCCCCGGCAGCATCAGGTCGAGGATGATCAGGTCGGCAGGTGTACGCTCCATGGCCGCCCACAGCTCGGCGCCATTGGCGGCGGTCTCGACCGTGTAGCCATGTTGCAGGAAGAATTTCTTCAGCAGGGCGAGGACCTCGAGGTCATCGTCCACGATTAAAAGATGGCTCACCGATGGGCATCACTTGGTCTTGTCGATGCGCCATCTAAAACCATTCGACGCGGCCCGTCATATATTTCAATCGTGCAATAAAGCGTCAACGGCGCAATAAAGCAGACATCTTTGCGCAAGCTGCGGCTGCCAGCATCGGCTTCCTTTTCCCGGAGACTGACCCCATGCGCTCGCTGACGTACCCCCAGCACCTGGCTCGCCAGGCGGTGTTGTTGCTGACTGTGTCTTACCTCACAGGCTGCGCGAGCCCGGCCAACGTAACGAGTACCACACGCTGCGCACAGGTTTCCTACCCGGTGTATGACCCCGCCGAACCAGTCAACCGGGGCGTGTTCGCCTTCAACCGCGCGGTGGATGACTACGCCCTGGCGCCTGTAGCCCGAGGCTACCGATACATGCCGGAGTTTTTCCAGCAGGGTGTGCATAACTTCGCCAGCAACTTCAGCGAGCCCAAGGTCTTCATCAACGACCTGCTGCAAGGCAACCCACGGCGCTCGATCAACACCCTGGGACGTTTTGCGGTGAACACCACCGTGGGGATCGTCGGCTTGATTGATGTCTCGGACCCGCTGGGCATCCCTCGCCACACCGCCGACTTCGGCCAGACCTTTGGCGTGTGGGGGATTGGCAACGGACCGATTGTCGAACTGCCGTTGCTGGGCACCGGCAACAGCCGCGATGCGGCGGGCAAGGTCCTGAACTTCCTGGTGGCGCCGCTGGGCGACAGCGATACCGTGCAAACCCTGGGCACCATCAGCCTGGTGGGTGGCACAGTGGACACGCGCGCCTCGTTGCTGCCGCTGACCGACAGCCTGCAAAAGCTGCCGGACTACTACAGTGCCTTGCGTAACGTGGTGGCCGAACACCGCGCGGCCTTTGTGCTGGAGGGCAAGCAGGGGGCGACGTCGCCTCAGGCCGATAATTGTGCACAGGGAGCCGGCGATGATTTCTGAATCAAGCTCACTGGTCCTGCAACGTCAGGTTCGTAAACGCGGGACCAGCGCCCTGCTCTGCCGGGAGACCCGCCTGAGCCTGTCGTCGGAGCAGGGCCGCCTGGTGCTGAGCCGCTATGTCGAACGGTACAGCCCGCAGGGTGTGCGCTGGGTCGAGCGCCAGCACAGTGTGGCCCTGGCCGAAGTGCTGCGCTGGATGATTGCCGAAGGCGAGACCTGCGCCACGCAGTCATGATTTGAGATGAAAGGTTTATAGCCCGGGCCAGTGGGCGCCGGGTAATTTGCCGCTCGCCCGGGTATCGCGCCTTAACAAAACGCTGACATTCAATGCGTTACCTTTTCGGCCCAACCTTGCCCAGAGCCGTTGCCTTGATGCCTCACCCCGACACACTTCTCGCTGTACTCGCCGGCCCGTTGCTGCGACGCCTGGAACCGCGGCGCCTGGTGATGTGGCTGGTGGGAAGTCGTCCCCTGGCATTGACCCTGAGGCTGCAAGTCGCCCAAGGCGCGGCGCTCGATATCGAGTTGGACGCCAGCCAATGCAAGGTGGTGCCCGTCGGGCGCCAGGCCTTTATCCACCTGATCGACGTACCGCTGGCGGAAGCCCTGCCCCAGGACGTGAGCATCGGCTACGACCTGCTGGTAAACCGTGCCGGTATCGCCGAATGGGCGCCGCACCTGCTCTACCCGGGCGCACAAGGCCCGCATTTCGTCCTGCACAGCCGCATCCACCAATTGGTCCACGGTTCCTGCCGCAAGCCCCATCACAGCGCAGCCGACGGTTTGCTGTGTGTCGACCGGCTGCTGGCCGCATCGAACACCCTGGAGGAACGCCCGGCCTTGTTAATGATGAGTGGCGACCAGGTCTACGCCGACGATGTCGCGGGGCCGATGCTGCGGGCCATTCATGCGCTGATCACGCGCCTCGGCCTGTTCGACGAACACCTCGACGGTGCCGTCGTCGACAACAGCGCCGCGCTTTATGAGCATGCCGCCAGCTACTACCATCGAGCCGACCTGTTGCCCGCCCTGAAGAGCAACGAGACCCTGCGCGAGCGTTTTTTTGGCGGGGTGAAGAAGCCTATTTTCACCAGCAGCAGCGCCGACAACCACCTGGTGACTTTTGCCGAAGTCATGGCGATGTACCTGCTGGCGTGGTCGCCCGTACCGTGGCAGCTGATCACCCCGCAAGCGCCGCAACTGCGCGCCGAAGGGCACGTACGCTATGGGCACGAGCAAGTGCAGATCGACACGTTCCGTGACGGCCTGGGTGGCGTGGCCAGGGTGTTCGCCCACCTCTCCTGCCTGATGATCTTCGACGATCACGACATCACCGACGACTGGAACCTCAGCGCCCAATGGGAAGAAACCGCCTACGGGCATCCGTTCTCCAAGCGCATCATCGGCAACGCACTGCTGGCCTACATGCTGTGCCAGGGCTGGGGCAATAACCCGGATGCGTTCGATACGGTGATCGGCAAAACCCTGGCGCTCACCACACAGGCCCACGACAACTACCTGCAGCCTGACGCTCAAGATGAGCTGGTGGATGACCTGCTGAAGTTCCAGCAATGGCATTACGTGCTGCCCACCACCCCCGCACTGGTAGTGCTCGACACCCGTACCCGGCGCTGGCGCAGCGAGTTCAACCTCAAGCAACCCTCCGGCCTGCTGGACTGGGAAGCACTGAGCGAACTGCAACAGGAGCTGCTGGATCACCCTTGCGCGATCATCGTTTCACCGGCGCCGATCTTCGGCGTCAAGCTGATCGAAACCGTGCAGAAGGCCTTCAGCTGGTGCGGCTACCCGCTGTTGGTGGACGCGGAAAACTGGATGGCCCATCGCGGCGCGGCACAGGTGATCCTCAACATCTTTCGTCACTCCCGCACACCGGGCAACTATGTGATCCTCTCGGGAGACGTGCACTACTCGTTCGTCTATGAAGTGCTGATTCGCCACCGCAATGCCGGTCCAAAAATCTGGCAGATCACCAGCAGCGGCATCAAGAACGAATTCCCGCCGCGCTTGCTGGAATGGTTCGACCGTCTCAATCGATGGCTCTACTCACCGCGCTCACCGCTGAACTGGTTCACCCGTCGCCGACTCATGCAGGTAGTGCCGCATATTCCGGAACACGCTGAAGCGGGCGAACGGCTCTGGAATTCTGCCGGGATCGGGCAGGTGTTTTTTAACCGGCAGGGGCAGCCTGAGGCGATTTATCAGCACAATGCCAATGGGGCGCCCAGGACCAGGATGGCGGCGCCTGATCAGAAGCTGAACCCAAGCAAGTAGTGGCTTTTAGCCACATTCTCACTAGACCAAAGACCCCCTTCTAAGCGCCAAGGCGCCGTTGTACAGTACCGCCAGCCACGGAGTATCGGCATCAATTTTGGCTGGCCCCAGGAGCCAGTCCACGCAGGGAGTGCGCAATGGACGATACATCCGGCAGCGAACCGTCAAGGAAGGACTTTTGCGACCTTAACGCCGACATGCTGCATGCCATCATGGAGCTGGTCAGCGACGGGATCTGGGACTGGAACGCCAACACCGGGTTCGTCTACCGCAACCCCGGCTGGTACGAAATGCTCGGCTATGCCCATCACTCCCTGGAAAACAGCGTATTCACCTGGGAAAACGTGATTCATCCCGATGACTATCCCCAAGTGATGGTGCTGTTTGATAACTACATCAACCGCCGCACCACTCACTATCAAGCCGAATACCGCTGCCGCAAGAAAGACGGCTCCTACCTGTGGATCGAAGACCGCGGCTACGTGATCGCACGTAACAGCGACGGCTCGGTGGCACGCATGGTCGGCGCCCACCGCAGTATCCAGGCGCGCAAACAGTCCATCGAACAGCTGGAGCGCCGCAATCAATCCCTTGAAGCCCTGGTGGCCGAGCGCACCCGCGAGCTGTCGCGGGTCAATCAACAACTGCAGTTGCAACTGGACGAGAATCGCTCCCTGGCCGAACGCGACGCCTTGACTCGCGTGGCCAATCGTTACCGCCTTGAACGCGTCCTGCTGGAAGAGTGCGCTCGCGCCCAACGGTTTCGCCTGCCGCTGTCGCTGATCGCCATGGACATTGACGACTTCAAGCCCATCAACGATCAGCACGGCCATGCCGTAGGCGATGAAACCCTGGTGCGCGTGGTGGAATGCCTGGAGGCCTGCATTCGCCACGGCGACTTGCTGGCCCGCTGGGGCGGCGATGAATTCATGGTCATCGTGCCCAAAAGCACGTTGGAGACCGCGCGGGAATTGGCCGAGCGGATGCGCTGTGCGCTCAAGGACTTGCCCGCCGTGGGCAGCTTCAAGGTGACGTTGAGCCTCGGCGTGGTAGAGCGACGCAACGATGAGTCACCCGCCTGCCTGATGGCCAGGGCCGATCAGGCGTTGTATCGCTCCAAGGCGGCGGGCAAGGACACGGTTTCTTCGTGAAACCTCAGCGAACCGGCGGCGCGTACTGGATCCCGCCGTTGCTCCACAGGGCATTAAGGCCGCGCTTGATCTTCAGCACGCTGCCCTGGCCGATGTTGCGCTCGAACACCTCGCTGTAGTTGCCCACTTGCTTGACGATCTGCACGACCCAGTCCTTGCGCAGTTTCAGGTCCTTGCCGTAGTCACCGTCTGCGCCGAGCAAACGGGCGACGTCCGGGTTCTTGCTGGACTTGGCTTGCTCTTCAACGTTCTGCGAAGTGATGCCCATTTCCTCGGCATTGAGCATGGCGAACAACGTCCACTTGACGATGCTGAACCACTCGTCGTCGCCCTTGCGCACCAGCGGGCCCAATGGCTCCTTGGAAATGACTTCAGGCAATACGACGAACTCATCCGGGTGAGCCATCTTGATCCGCTGGGCGTACAGCCCCGACTGGTCGGTGGTAAGCACGTCGCAGCGGCCCGCTTCGAGGCCCTTGGCACTTTCGTCAGCAGTATCGAAGGTAATCGGCGTGTACTTCAGGCCGTTGGCGCGGAAGTAATCCGAGACGTTCAGCTCGGTGGTGGTGCCGGCCTGGATGCAGATGGTCGCGCCGTCCAGGTCCTTGGCGCTCTTCACACCGAGCTTGGTGTTCACCAGGAACCCGATGCCGTCGTAGTAGGTCACGCCGGTGAACACCATGCCCATGCCCGCGTCACGGGAACTGGTCCAGGTGGTGTTGCGGGAAATCAGGTCGATCTCGCCGGATTGCAACGCAGTGAAACGCTCCTTGGCGGTCAACTGGCTGAACTTCACTTTCGACGCGTCACCAAAGAGTGCTGCGGCGACGGCGTGGCACACGTCCACATCAATGCCGGTCATCTTGCCGTTGGCGTCCGGCACGCCAAAACCCGGCAACCCATCACTGACCCCACACTGGATAAAACCCTTCTTCTGGATCGCATCCAGGGTCGCCCCTGCGTGGGCGCTCCCTGCCAGTCCCAGTAATGCTGCGGCGGTGAATGCCGCCAACGTGGATTTCATGTGCTTCATGCAAGGCGCTCCCTGTCGGTCTTTATTATTCGGCGCCACAAACCCGCGCCGTTTATAGTGTTGCCGGTCAGTATCAACGGCTTTACACCTTGGCCACAAACGACGTTTAGGCAAAGGCTCCTTCCGATTTGGAATGAACTTCTCATGATCTCGAAACGCTTGACCCCTTCGATGACCGCCCTGCAGTGCTTCGAAGCCGCCGCCCGCCACCTGAGTTTCACCCGCGCTGCCGAAGAACTGCACCTGACCCAGAGCGCGGTGAGCAAGCAGGTGGCACAGCTCGAAGAGATGCTCTGCCACCCGCTGTTCCAGCGAGTGCGCCAGCGCTTGTACCTGTCGCCGGCGGGCTCGCTGTACCTGGAGGAAGTACGCAAGATCCTCAACCAGGTAGATATTTCCAGCCGCTACATCCTCACCTACGGTGGCGAGACCGAAGTGCTGCGCATCGCCACCCAGCCGACCTTCGGTGACCGCTGGCTGGTGCCCAAGCTCAAGGATTTTGCCGCGCGCCATCCCAATATCCACCTGGACGTGCGCAACGAACTGGAGCCGTTCGACGTGTTGCAGGCCAAGGCGGATATCGCGTTTTTCTTCGGCCAGGGAGCGTGGCCGGGGGCAACTTGCATCGAGTTGTTTCGCGAAGCCGTGGTGCCGGTCTGTGCCCCCGGGTTTGTTGCCGCTGGCAGCGACGCCTCGTCCCGCCACACCTTGCTGCAATGCACCTCGCGCCCGGAAGCCTGGCACGAGTGGTTTCTGGAACAGGGCCTGCACTCGCAAAACAGCTACCACGGGCCGCGTTTCGACACGTTCTACATGTGCATCCGCGCCGCGCAATCGGGGTACGGCGTGGCGTTGGTGCCGCAGTATCTGGTGGCCGAGGAATTGGCGAACGCCAGCCTGATGATCCCCTGGGATTACAGAATGCCGAGTGCCGGCGCGCACTTTATCGCCCATGCCGAACATGCCGGGGAGATCCCGAAAGTGAAGGCGTTCCTGAACTGGATGGTGGATGTGGCGAAGGAGCTTGCTCCCTCGCCATAGCACATCCCGACTTTTAATAATGACCCGGCGACTTTATTTCGTTTGCGGGGCAAGGCGGCTCACGGCTTAGATAAAAGGACGCATCCTATTCTTGAGTCCCGGATCCATGAGCCGCGAAACCATCAGCCAGTCGATTTCCATCGTCCACCCCATCAGTCTCAGCCATGGCCGGAACGCCGAAGTCTGGGACACCACCGGCAAGCGCTTCATCGATTTCGTCGGCGGCATCGGCGTGCTCAACCTGGGCCACTGCCACCCGCGTGTGGTGGAGGCGATCCGCGACCAGGCCACCAGGCTCACCCACTACGCCTTCAATGCTGCGCCTCACGCGCCCTACATCGAACTGATGGACCGTCTTACCGCATTCATCCCGGTGGATTACCCGGTCAGTGGCATGCTCACCAACAGTGGTGCGGAAGCGGCGGAAAACGCCCTGAAAATTGTCCGCGGCGCCACTGGCCGCACCGCCGTCATCGCCTTTGACGGTGCGTTTCATGGGCGCACGCTGGCGACGCTCAATCTCAACGGCAAGGTCGCACCCTACAAGCAAAAAGTCGGCGTATTGCCGGGGCCGGTGTTCCACCTGCCCTACCCCAGCCGCGACAACGGCGTGACCTGCGGCGAAGCACTCAAGGCGATGGACCGCCTGTTCAGCGTGGAAATCGACGTCGACGACGTGGCCTGTTTCATCATCGAACCCGTGCAGGGCGAAGGTGGTTTCCTGGCGCTGGACGTGGAATTTGCCCAGGCCCTGCGACGCTTCTGCGATGAGAAAAACATCCTGTTGATTGCCGATGAAATCCAGTCCGGCTTCGGCCGCACCGGCCAGCGCTTCGCCTTCTCACGCCTGGGCATCGAACCGGACCTGATCCTGCTGGGCAAAAGCATCGCCGGCGGTGTGCCGTTGGGTGCGGTGGTGGGTCGCAAGACATTGCTCGACAACCTGCCCAAAGGCGGCCTCGGCGGCACCTACTCCGGTAACCCGATTGCCTGCGCGGCGGCCTTGGCCACCCTGGATGAAATGACGGACGAGCACCTGCAAGGTTGGGGCACGCAGCAGGAAGAAGCGATCATCAGTCGCTATGAATCATGGTGTTCGAAAAGGCTCTCCCCCTACCTCGGCCGCTTGACCGGCGTGGGCGCCATGCGTGGCATCGAACTGGCCAACGCCGACGGCAGCCCGGCGCCACAACAACTGACCCAGCTGCTGGCACTGGCCCGCGAGGCGGGTTTGTTGCTGATGCCCAGCGGCAAATCGCGGCATATCATCCGCCTGCTGGCGCCGTTGACGATTGAAGCGGCGGTGCTGGAGGAAGGGCTGGATATTCTTGAAGAGTGTTTGGCGAAGTTGGCTTAAAAACCAGAAAGCCCGGCGGGAAGCCGGGCTTCGAACGGAAAACGTCAGTGGACGAGTCGGGCGACGCCAAAGGCGATGGCAGACAAGGCGCCAGCTGTTCCGACAAACCATTTCAGCAGTCGGGTTTCCAACGATTGCATATCCGTTCTGAAATTGGCGATTGAGAGATTCAACCTGGAGGTTGCTTCGAGCAGGTCGATTTTGGTCTGCATCAGATCGGACTTGGTGGCCATGTGCTCCTGCATGCCATCCAGCTTCGTCTCGACGCGCTCCAATCTTGCCTCAACTTGTGAAATACGCTTTTCCAAATCGTTTTCTCCTCCGTTGCCCCCACCGCCTGCGCCGCCTTTGCGGTCGTAGCCTGATGACGAACCTTGACGGTACTCCTGGCGAAGATAGCTCACATTATCCTTGAGGTCATTCGCCATTTCAGGCCTCCTTCTTTTGGGTCAAAGCATTCAGTCCATCAGCTACACCTTCCATGCAGTCGATAAACTCATTCAGCTTCACCCATGCTTCATCTGCCGCCTGTTTTACATCCACGTCTTCACTATGTTTGAGCGCACCGGACAAGCTAATGATGCCGGAGCCGAGCCTAGCAATTGCACTGTGATACTGACCGAGAATAATGACTAGTTCCCCGGCTGTTACGGCCTTTGCCTCACCTACGTTGTCGTCGCCTTCCATGTCGACCCCCCATCTGTTTTGGTGACGCAGATAACCACGCCCTCAAACACAAACCAACGCACAGATTGCTACCAAATCCGACGATCCAGCGCACTATTACCAATTCCGAAAGAATCCATCTTCCGTTTAGCCCTTTCTCTCCCCGCGCCAGGGCTTTATCCTTGTCAGCAACAAACTGAAACGTTTCATCATTCCACCAAACCATCGACCGCCCGTGTTCAACGCCCTTGTGCGAACGCGCCAGGCCGCTGTTTGCGTTTCAAAACCATAAAATATTAAGACCCCATTTTGCCTATGCCTGCTTTCCCAAACCTGCGCCTGTGCGCTGCGCTGTTACCGTTCGGCCTGATCAACTGTGCCCAGGCCGCACCTGCCTTTGACGCTGAATCACCGTGGATGCTGGGTGATTTCGGCGGCACTCGGACAGCGCTGTCTCAACAAGGCTACGACTTCAAATTCGACTACACCGGCGAAATGGGCAGCAACCTGCACGGCGGCTCGGATCACGACCGCACTGCGCGCTACAGCGACCAATTCGGCCTGGGCACGCACCTGGATCTGCAGAAGATCCTCGGCTGGCACGACGCCGAGTTCCAGTTGACGGTAACCGAGCGCAGCGGCAACAACATCACCAATGACCGGGTCAACGATCCGCGTGTGGGCGGTTTTACCTCGTCCCAGGAAGTCTGGGGCCGTGGCCAGACCTGGCGCCTGACGCAGATGTGGTATCAGCAGAAATTCTTCGACCAGAAGCTCGACATCAAGGCCGGGCGCTTTGGCGAAGGTGAAGACTTCAACAGCTTCCCCTGCGACTTCCAGAACCTCGCATTCTGCGGCTCGCAGGTCGGTAACTGGGTTGGCAGCATCTGGTACAACTGGCCGGTGAGCCAGTGGGCGTTGCGGGTCAAATATCACCTGACGCCCGAGTTGTACGCCCAGGTCGGCGCCTACGAACAGAACCCGTCCAACCTCGATCGCGGCAATGGCTTCAAGCTCAGCGGCAGCGGCACCCAAGGCGCCCTGCTCCCGGTTGAACTGGTATGGACGCCTACGTTGAACGGCCTGCCCGGCGAATACCGCGCCGGCTATTACTACAGCAGCGCCAAGGCCAGCGATGTGTACAAAGACCGCAACGACCAGCCGGCAGCCCTCAGCGGCGAGGCCTATCGCAGCGCCTCCAGCAAGCACGGGGTGTGGCTGGGGGTGCAGCAGCAAGTCACCAGCCTGGCCAGCGACCATTCGCGGGGCTTGAACGTGTTCGCCAACGGCACGATGCACGACAAGAAAACCAACGCTGTGGATAACTACGTGCAAGCCGGCGTGGTCTACAAGGGCCTGTTCGACGCTCGCGCCAAGGACGATATCGGTTTCGCCGTGGCCCGGGTGCACGTCAACCCGGCCTACCGCAAGAATGCCGAGGCAAGCAACCAGGCCCACGCGGTATACGACTTCGATGACCCATCCTACCTGCCGATTCAACACACGGAATACAGCGCTGAGCTCTATTACGGCATCCATGTCACCCAGTGGCTGACGGTGCGCCCGAATCTGCAATACATCCGTCACCCCGGAGCCGTGGCCCAGGTGGATGACGCGCTCATCGGCGGGATCAAGCTGCAAAGCTCATTCTGACGGTGTAAGTAAATTCTGAAGAAAACGAATTAGCCCTGAACCAAGCCTGCGCCGGAACGTCATCTACAGTGAACTGTGCGCAATCAATTCAAAACGTAACGGAGAACCACACTATGAGCACTGATGGTGCTTCAAGTCCAAGTCGCCTGCTGCCCAGGCTGCTGGGGATCTTGCTGCTGATAATGGGCCTGGCCTTGTTGGCCGGGGGGATCAAGCTGAGCATGCTCGGCGGGTCGCTGTATTACCTGCTGGCCGGTCTCGGCATCACCGTCACAGGCCTGTTGCTGCTGGCTACACGCCGTGCGGCGCTGGGCTTGTACGCACTGGTGCTGTTTGCCAGCACCGTATGGGCGCTGTGGGAAGTCGGCCTGGACTGGTGGCAACTGGTACCGCGCCTGGCCCTGCTGTTTGCCCTCGGCATCGTCATGCTGCTCCCGTGGTTCCGCCGTCCGTTGCTGCGTGGCCAAGCCTCGCCGCTGGGCACTGGCGCGCTGAGCGTCGCCGTCGTACTGGCCGGCGCCGCTGCATTGGCCAGCCAATTCACCGACCCGGGCGCCATGGTCAAGAAAGGCCAGCTGGACCGCGATGCGGTACCGGGCATGGCCAGCACTGCGCCGGCCCAGGCTGATGGTGACTGGAACTCCTATGGCCGTTCGGCCTTCGGTGATCGTTACTCGCCACTCGCACAGATCACTCCGGAAAACGCCCACAAGCTGGTTCCAGCCTGGACCTTCCGTACGGGCGACATCCCTGGCCCAGGCGATCCCGGTGAAACCACCGCGGAAAACACCCCGCTGAAAGTCAACGGCATGCTCTACGTGTGCACGCCTCACAGCCAGGTGATTGCCCTGGACCCGGACACCGGCAAGGAAATCTGGCGTTTCGACCCGAAGATCAGCAGCGAAGGTGCTGCCAACTTCAAGGGTTGGGCGCACATGACCTGCCGTGGCGTGTCGTATCACGATGACGCGGTCTATGCCTCGGAACAGAGCCCGACTGGCAGCGCCAGCCCGGCCGCCGCGCCGAATGCCTGCCCGAAACGCATCTTCGTCCCTACCGCCGACACCCGTCTGATCGCCCTGAACGCCGACACCGGCAAGATGTGCGAAGACTTCGGTGACAAAGGCCAGATCGACTTGCGTGCCAACATCGGCACCTTCGCCCCGGGCGGTTACTACTCCACCTCGCCACCGGCCGTCACCAAGAACCTGGTGGTAATCGGCGGTCACGTGACCGACAACGTCTCCACCGACGAGCCTAGCGGCGTGATCCGTGCGTTCGACGTGCACACCGGCAAGCTGGTGTGGAACTGGGACAGCGGCAACCCGGACGACACCACCCCGTTGGCCGAGGGCAAGACTTACACCCGCAACTCGCCAAACATGTGGTCGATGTTCGCGGTGGACGAAAAACTCGGCATGCTCTACCTGCCGATGGGTAACCAGATGCCCGACCAGTACGGCGGCGACCGGACTCCGGACTCCGAGAAGTACAGCGCCGGCCTGACTGCCCTGGACATCGACAGCGGCCACGTGAAGTGGACCTTCCAGTTCACTCACCATGACCTGTGGGACATGGACGTGGGCGGCCAGCCTTCGCTGATCGACATCAAGACCGCTGACGGCGTGAAGCAAGCGGTGATGGCGTCGACCAAGCAAGGCAGCATCTACGTGATCGACCGCTCGAACGGTCAGCCTGTAGTGCCGATCAATGAAATCCCTGTACCGCAAGGCGCAGTGGCCGGCGATCACACCGCACCGACCCAACCGAAGTCCGACCTGAACTTCATGCCACCGCCCCTCAAGGAGCGTGACATGTGGGGCGTGACGCCGTTCGACCAGATGCTGTGCCGGATTGACTTCAAATCCATGCGCTACGACGGTCCGTTCACCCCGCCGTCGCTGCAGGGCTCGATCGTTTACCCAGGTAACTTCGGCGTGTTCGACTGGGGTGGCATTTCCGTCGACCCGGTTCGCCAGATCGCGTTCGTGAACCCAAGCTACATGGCGTTCAAATCGAAACTGATCCCGGCCGCCGACATTGCCAAGCAAGGTCCGCGTGTCAGCGAAACCGAAGGCGTGCAGCCGAACAAAGGCGCGCCGTACGGTGTGATCCTCGAAGCCATGCTGTCGCCACTGGGCCTGCCGTGCCAGGCGCCGGCGTGGGGTTATGTGGCCGCGGTCGACCTGACCAACCACCAGACCATCTGGATGCACAAGAACGGCACCGTGCGTGACAGCTCGCCGGTTCCGATTCCACTGACCATGGGCGTGCCAAGCCTGGGCGGGACTTTCACCACCGCCGGTGGCGTGTCCTTCCTCAGCGGTACCCTTGACCAGTACCTGCGTGCCTATGACGTGAAAAACGGCAAGCAGTTGTGGGAAGGCCGCCTGCCAGCAGGCGCGCAAACCACACCAATGACCTACACCGGCAAGGACGGCAAGCAGTACGTGCTGGTCATGGCCGGCGGTCATGGTTCCCTGGGCACCAAGCAGGGTGACTATGTGATGGCGTTCAAACTGCCGGATTAAGCAAAACCGGCAGTAAGAAAAAGGCGGCTACCTAAGTGGGTAGCCGCCTTTTTTTATGCGTGAAATAAAGCGATCCGATAGCGCCGATGTATTTAAAAGTTTACTCGGAAAAGTCCTATACCTCCCCAAAAGTCTTTCCCTCAACTTTGGCCCTGCGCCATCCGACGCTCACTGTCGCCAGTAAATCCCCAGCCAAACAAACGTTATCTATATGACGTGCTGTAACTAACATGGAGTTTTCATCATGACGGACCTCAACAGCGTTGAATCAATACCTGCAGTCCCGCATAGCCAGGTGCCCGGGATCCTGGCGCTCGAGCAACTCGACACACTCAGCCTGGAAAAACTTATTCGCGGAGAAATACTTGCCATCCGGGTACCTGACTACGCGAATGAACAAACCAGCGAAGTACTAAATAAACATATCAACGAAACGGCGACGCTCCAGGAATATAACCACGAGACCTATGAGCACGGAAAAGTTGTCCAGCATTTCTATGGTGTCCATCGCTGGGGAACACCGTTCAACTCCACCTACGGCAAGGCCGCAGACAGCTATTCGCAACAGAAATACTACGCAGACGCCACCCACATGCGCTGCGTGATCGATGACCTCTGTGCCCCGCGCAAACCACCCATCCATCTACTGATGGAGCATATCCGGCAGGTGTGGCCAGAAGGTGCGACAACCGCGGCGTTCCAGGGCCAGCCGATGTTCTGCGGCATTATCCGCGCCATGTTCCCGGAGACAGCCCACCTCTCCGAAACAGTCCCCCATGTCGATTGCCTGCCCTTGTCGATTGCCGAACTGGAACATCAATTCAGCGCGAATATTTACCTCGAAGTACCACCTTCCGGAGGTGAACTGGTCATTTGGGATACCGAGGCGTTTACCTACGACGAGGTCATCCGTTTCGAAGGGGCGGAACTGCCCGAAGATCGTTTGCAAAAACCGCTGCGCATCCAGCCGCAGAAAAACGAACTGGTGATTATCAATACTCGCCGTCCCCATGCCATTTGCGGTTTCGATTCAGGCAAGCGCATCAGCATCCAGTCGTTTATCGGCTATACCACTGGCCAGCCGTTTTACTTCTGGTGCTAACGCCTTTATTTCTCTTCCTGACGGACACCCTGATATGACACCTGAAGAATTCCGCCGACATGGCCACGCCATGATCGACCTGATTGCAGACTATCGACAAAACATCGAGCAACGCGGTGTGCAACCCACCACGGCCCCGGGCGAAATCAGGTCCGCATTGCCGGCCAGCCCGCCTGAGACAGCCGAACCGTTCGAACAGATCATGGGCGACGTCGAAACACTGATCATGCCCGGTCTGTTGCATTGGCAGCATCCAAGCTTCTTCGGGTTCTTCCCGTCGAATGTGGAACTGTCCTCCGTCCTCGGCGATTGCTTGAGTACCGGCCTGGGCGTAGTGGGATTGTCGTGGCAATCGAGCCCGGCCCTGACCGAAATCGAGGAAGTCACCACCGATTGGCTGCGCGACATGATCGGCCTGAGCGCCAACTGGAGCGGAGTGATCCAGGACTCGGCCTCGACCTCCACCCTGGTGGCGCTGATCAGCGCCCGCGAACGCAGCTCCCACTACGCGCTGATGCACGATGGCCTGCAAAACAGCGGCGCCCCCTTGATCGTCTACACCTCGGCCCACGCCCATAGTTCAGTGAACAAGGCCGCGATCCTGGCGGGGTTCGGCCAGAACAATATCCGTACCGTGGCAACCGACGAACACAATGCAATGTCACCGCATGCATTGGAGCGGGCAATCGAACAAGACCTGGCTGCCGGGAACAGACCCTGTGTGGTGATTGCGACCACCGGCACAACGGCAGCCATGGCCATCGACCCCCTGGAAGCCATCGGCGCCCTGACGCAACGCCACGGCCTGTGGTTGCATGTCGACTCAGCCATGGCCGGGGCCGCGATGATCCTCCCGGAATGCCGCGCGCTGTGGCACGGCATCGAGAACGCCGACTCGCTGGTCCTCAACCCTCACAAATGGCTGGGGGCGGCGTTTGATTGCTCGGTGTACTTTGTACGCGACCCCGAGCACTTGATTCGCATCATGACCACCAACCCCAGCTATCTACAGTCCAAGGCTGACGGCCAGGTCAGGAACTACCGCGACTGGCGGATCTCCCTGGGCAGCCGGTTCCGCGCGCTGAAGCTGTGGTTCCTGATCCGCGAGCAAGGCGTCAGCGGCCTGCAGGCCCGGCTGCGGCGTGACCTGGCGAATGCCCGCTGGCTGGCAGAACAGATTGAAGGCAGCAAACACTGGAAACTGGTAGCCGCCGTCACCCTGCAAACCTTGTGCATTCGCCACGAGCCACCAGGCCTTGATGGTGAGGCGCTGGATAACTACACCCGGGCCTGGGCGGAAAAGCTCAACCATTCAGGCAGCGCCTACGTCACTCCCGCCGTGCTCGACGAGCGCTGGATGGTACGCGTGTCCATTGGCGCGCTGGGGACGGAGCGCCACCACGTCGAAGGCTTGTGGGAACGGTTGCAAAGCCTGGTCGATGCAACGGTGGAACACTGAAAGACCGGCGTCGGTGCAGCCACCGACGCCCTAGACCGGCACGCGCTCGCGGCGCATCCACATCTCAAACGCCATGGCATTCAACGGCCGGCTGATCAGATAGCCCTGGGCCGTGTCGCACTTCCAGAGCTTGAGCAGCTTGAGGCTGGGCTCGAACTCCACCCCTTCGGCCACCACCTTGAGCCCCAGGTTGTGGCTCATTTCGATGGTCGAGCGCACGATCACGCCGTCGCCGGAAGTGCTGTCGAGGTTGCGCACAAACGACTGGTCGATCTTCAATTCCTGCACCGGCAGGCGTTGCAGTTGCGCCAGGGATGAATAGCCGGTGCCGAAGTCATCCACCGACAGGCTGATGCCACAAGCGCGCAGTTGCTCCAGCACGCTGAGGGCCTGGGCCGGGTTGTGCATGATCGCGCTTTCGGTGATTTCGAAAATCAGTTGCCGGGCCGATACCCGGTAGTGCGCCAGCAACTCGGTCACCCGCGGGGCCAGGCCGTCATCGGCGAGGTCATCCACCGAGATGTTCACCGACAACTGCACCTCCAACCCGCGCACCGCCCACTCGGCCAGTTGGCGAATGGCTTCTTCGATCACCCACTGGGTCAGGCTGCCCATGCTGCCGGTGCGCTCGGCCAGGGGAATGAACTCGGCCGGCGACACCAGGCCCAGGGTCGGGTGCTGCCAGCGCAACAGCGCTTCGGCCTGGCGCACATGGCCATGGTGCAGGTCGAGCTTGGGCTGGTAACACAGGTACAACTCGCCCTCCGTCGGCGCCCGGCGCAGGTCACGAATCAGGCTGATCTGGCGTTGATGGGCGAGGTCGCGGTCCTGCTGGTAGATCTGTAAGTAACCCGGGAACGCTGCCGCATCGTGGCGGGCAATCGCGGCGCGGCTGATCAGCTCTTCAACCTGCTGGCCGTCGGCCGGGTAGGCGGCGATGCCGATGCTCACTTCGTGGCGCAATTCATCGCCACCAATGCGCTGGGGTTCGGTGAGCAGCCCATACAAGCGGTCAGCCAGGGCCACCGCGCGGTCGATCGCAGTGTTTTCCAGCAGCAGCAAAAACTCGCTGCCGGTGATGCGCGCGGCGGTGTCGCTGGCCGACAGGCTCGACAGCAGGCAGCGGCTGGCTTCGCGGAGCATTTCTTCCACGCCTTCCGGGCCGTAGCCTTCGTTGATCACCCGGTAGTTTTCAATCCCCAGGTACAGCAACACCACCGGCCGGCCAGCGCTGATGGCGCTGCCCAGGCGCTCCATGGCCAGCGCGCGGTTAGGCAGGCCGGTGAGCGGGTCGTGCAAGGCGTTGTGGGCCAGTTGTCGCTCGCGTACCGCGATCCCGGTTTGCATGGCGTTGAAGGCCTGGGCCAGCAGGCCGAATTCATCGTGGCTGCGCACCTGTACCGGTGTGCGGTAGTCACCGGCCCCGATGCGTTCGGCCGCCTGCACCAACGCATTGAGTGGGCGTGAAACCCGCCGCGCCAGAAACAACGCACCCGCGAGCGACACCAGCAGCACCACCAGGGCGATCGCGAGAAATTGCCGGTCCAGCGGCGCGAAGGATTCAAGGGCGTGGTCCAGCGGGCTTTGCAGCAGCACCCGGACCTCGCCACCGTCTGCCGTGTTGCCCAACGGCAGCACCTGGCTGAGATAGCGCTGGCCGTGGAACAGGTTCAATTGCGCCACCGGAGTGATGTACGCGCCCTGCAGGTCGCTGGCAATCGAGGCCTGTAGCGCCTCGGGCTGAGTACTGAACAATTCGCCGGGCTGACCATGCTGCGCGCTGATGAACGACACTTCCAGGTTGCTCATGGAGCGCAATTCACTGGCAAAGATTTCGTCCATGGGAAAGCCCATGGCGACACGGGCGATCGGCGCGGGGTCGACGACTTCCTGTTGCACCAGCAGGAAAGGCCGGCCATCCAGGGCCACGATCAACATTTGCAGGCCGCTGCGCCGGGCCTGGCGCAAGGCATCGTTATAGGGAAAGGCCTGGCCGGACGTCAGCGCCGGTAACGTGCTGACCATCACGCGGCCGTCGAGCCCCAGCACAAATACCTCGCTGGAACTCAGGCCGGTACCATGCCGGCGCAGGGTCGCGAGAATCGCGTCGGGCTCGCCATCGGCGACAGCCTGGCGAAACGGCAGGTCCGCCGTCAGCCAGTTCAAGCCGTATTGCAGGCGCCGGCCACGCAGGTCGAGCAGGCGTTCGAACACCTGGCTGCCGGTTTCCAGCTGCACCTGGGCCTGGTTTTCCACGGCGCGATTGGTGGCGGTCTTCACCGCGAAATACACCGCCGCCACGACCACCAGCAACAGCAGCGCCAGCACCCCGGCAATCCGGGTTTGAAACGTATGGCGCCACCTCATTCTGTTGCCCTCTGGCAGCGCCTGCCCCCTCCAGCCGAAACGTCCCTTCGTCATACGCGTCCCTCGCGACAGCTGAACCGGCGTCAAATAAATATCCTTTTTACAGGGATATTTGAATTATCCAGATTAGCTGCGCAAGAGAAGAAGTGCACCCAATAAATACGGGAGTTTATATGTCATTAATTTGGCGACAGGCTGCCGTTACGACGTTCGCGCCCGCATGAAGTCCCCCCAACGCCGCACGAGATAGTTGTGCTCATCCATCACCGAGTTCCACACCGCGATATGCCCCATGCGCTGTTCATAGGAACCGCCGTCGCGCACGTCACCCACATCGATCAGCGGCAAGCCATCGCTGCCCAACAGCTCTTCCCGAGCGGGCAGCCCGGCGTACCAGTAGTCCCATTCGGCACTGCTCAGGTGATCACGGCTGCGAGCCGGGTTGCCGATGTAATAACCCTGGCGCGCCATCACCGCACCCGGCCAGCCGGACAGCCACCAGTTGAGGTAGGCATAGGCCGCATCCAGCACCGGGCCCTTGGCATGGCGCGACAGCGACAACCCGCCGAACCAGGCGCGATAGCCTTCACGGGGCACCGCCAGGCGGTATTTGACTCCGGCCCGATGCAGGCGCATCAGGGTCGGTGACCACAGGCTCTGGATATCGATGCTCGGGCTGAGCATCAGTTGCGCGGCTTCCTCGTCATCGGACCAGAACGCCGCGAAGTGGCCTTCCTTCTGTTTACGCACCAGGATATCGGCCAGTACATCGATCTCTTCGATGCTCATGTTGCCGATGTCCTTGAAGCTCGCGAGGCCCGCGCCTTGCACGGCCAGCGCCGCGTCCAGGGCGCCGATGGCGGCGTCGCTCTGCAACGCAGTGCGTGCGCCCCAGGCCGGGTCCAGCAACCAGCCCCAACTCTCGTTGCCGCGGTTGAACCCTTCGGGCAAGCGCTCGGGGCGGTAGGCGAAACTGTCGGCGTTGTGGGTCAGGGGCAGCATGCTGATGCGTTCGGTGACGGTGCTGCCGAGGCTGCCGTCGTGCTGCACGAAGAGGCGCTCGCTGGGCACACTGCCGCTGCCCAGACGGTCGTTGGCGGACAAGCGTCCGCGCTTGGGCAGGTCGTTGATCTCGTGCCACAGCGCAATGCGCCGGGTGTCGATCGGCTGGATCGCCCGCGCCGGCCACACGAAGTCGACGTTGTGAAACCACTGGTCGTAGAGGTCGTAGCTGTCAGGCTGCATCACCGCAATGCGCTGGGCCTGCTCGACATCATGCACCTGGTACACCAGGCGAATGCCCAGCTCTTTTTCCGCTCGCACACGCAAGGTTTCGAGCAAGGTCACCGAGGTGCCGAGGACGCGAAGCGTGATCATGCGGCGAACCTTCTGGAGAACACTTCAAAGGAGCGCCGCAGCAGAGTCGGGTCGAGCCCGCGCAGGATAAACACCAGGCGCGATTGCCGATCGGTCCCCGGCCAGGCAGGCAGGTGAACCGGGGCATGCAGGCAATGCTGCACGCCATGAATGACGATGGGAGCGTTACTGGCGTTCACGTTGAGCAGTCCTTTGACGCGAAGAATACGTTCGCCGTGGCATCTTAACAGCATCGATAACCAGACCCCGAAACCGACCCAATCCAGTGGCTGATCGAAGGTCAGGCAACAGACTTGCGCAGCGCCGTGGTTGGCGGCGGTGGTTTGATGGAGTTTCCAGCGGCGGACTTCTGCAGCGGGCTCGGCACTGCGCAGGCCTTCGCCAAGCAGCAGTTGTTCACCGCTGTCGATATCGCAGGTATTGAGGATCGGCGTGCCGGCGTTCAGTGCCTGCAAGTGCAAGCGCAACGGGCCACAGTCTTCGACGAGGTCGGTCTTGCTCAACAGCAGGCGATCGGCAGCGGCCACTTGCGCCAGCCATTCCGGGTGCAGGCGCTCTTGCAGGGCGGCGTGGCTGGCGTCCACCAGCGTCACCACCAGGCCGATATGAAAGCGCCCGCGCAGTTGCACGTCGTTGTTCAACGTGGCGAGGATTGGCGCCGGGTCGGCCAGGCCGGTGGTTTCCAGGATCACCCGCTTGAAGGGCGGAATCTCGCCCCGCTCACGACGCTGCAACAGGCCGAGCAAGGCGTCTTTCAACTCGCCGCGAATCGAACAGCACACGCAGCCGCTGGGCAGCAGTACGGTGTCGGGCGCGACTTCCTCCACCAGCAGGTGGTCGATGCCGACGTCGCCGAACTCATTGATCAGCAACGCTGTGTCGCCGAGGCTTTCACCTTGCAGCAGGCGCTTGAGCAAGGTGGTCTTGCCGCTGCCGAGGAAGCCGGTGATGACGTTTAGCGCGATGCTCATAGTTCTACCTCAATGATGCCCCTGCAGGAGTCCGGCTTGCCGGCGATGGCGATATCAAGGACGCCATCGCCGGCAAGCCGGGCTCCTACAGTTCCAGATGATCGAGCAGGCGCGGGTCCAACGGGTCCAGCGGTCGACCGAGCATGGTCTCTGCCGCCTGCCACAATTGATCCAGGCCGCTGGCCAGTTCCTGTTTGCCGGTGGCGCCCAGCAGCAGATAGGACGCGCCCTGGAAGTCTTCGACCTTGAGCCGGAACACCGCCAGCACCTGGTTGATCGCCGCGATTCGGCGCAGACGTTCGCGTCGGCGCGGCAATTCATCGCCCAAAGGGTCGCTCCAGTGCAGGTCTTCGCCCAACAGGCCGCAGAGTCCGCACATGCTTAATACCCGCTCATGGCATGACGTCGCCGGAGTTCGGGCCAAGGGTCTGGCCGACGAACAGATTGCCGCCCGGCTCGCTGGCCAGCAGCACGGCAGTCGGCGCGACTTCGTCCGCCAGGCCGAAACGACCCAGGGGCAACTCGGCGGCCTTGGCGCGTTTCCAGGTGTCGCTGATGCCGCCTACCAATGGCGTTTCGATGGGCCCGGGTGCGATGGCGTTGACCAGTACGTTGTCCTTGGCCACTTCCAGGGCCAGGGATTTAGTGAAGCCGATCACCCCGGCCTTGGCCGCCGCATAGTGCGTCAACTCGGCGCCGCCCTTGATCCCCAGTTGCGAGGCGACATTGATGATCCGGCCCCAGCGCTGGGCGATCATGTGAGGCAAGGCGCGCTGGCTGGCGACGAACACGCTGGTGAGGTCGACGCGCAGCATGTCGTTCCACATGTCCAGGGTCAGGTCGACGCAACGGGCCTGGGTCAGCATGCCGGCGTTGTTGACCAGGATGTCGATGCCGCCGTAGTGGGTGACGCAGGCATCGACGCTGGCCTGGGCGCCGTCGACGGTGCCGACATCGGCCACGCATTCGAGGACTTCGGCGCCGAGGTTGCGGCAGGTGATGGCGGTTTCGGCGAGGGTGGCGGCATCGCGGTCGGCCAGCAACAGGTGCGCGCCTTCGACGGCGTAGGCACGGGCGATGGCGGCGCCGATGCCGCTGCCGGCACCAGTGATCACGGCACGGCGGTTAGCGAGTTGGGGCATGGTGAACTCCTGAAATAATCAAACGGCGAACGCGGTCAAAAATGTGGGAGCGAGTCCGGCTTAAAACTGGGGGTTAGTCCGGCCAGCGCACGGTCAAGCCACCATCAATCACAATGCTCTGCCCGGTCAGGTAGCTCGACTCCTCACTGGTCAAAAACCGCACCAGGGACGCCACTTCATCCGCCCGCCCGACCCGGCCCAGCGGAATCGCCCGCGCCGCTTTCGCCAGCCCTTCCGGCCCGAGGGAGTTCTTCGCGTCCAGCGACTGGGGCGTCTCGATCAACCCCGGAATCACCGCGTTGCAACGAATCCCCAACGGCGCCAATTCCACCGCCAGCGACCGACACAACCCCGGCACACCGGCCTTGGCCGCCGCATAGTGCGCGTGCTCCTGCCAGCCATACACGCCACCGGCAATCGACGAAATCGCCACCAGCGCACCGCCTTCATGCATGTGCCGGGTTGCCGCCCGGAAGGTGCGCATCACCCCGGTCAGGTCGACGTTGAGCATCTCGTTCCACAGCTCGTCGGTCATTTCCAGCAGTGGCGCACGGCGTAACAAACCGGCGTTGGCCACCGCGTAATCGAGGCGACCGAAGTGCTGGACCGCCTGCGCCGCCAGGTTATCCACAGAGGTTGTATCGCCCACGTCCAGCGGCAACATCAGGCATTCACCGCCCGCCTCTTCCACCAGCGCAACCGTGTGATGCGGGTCATGGGGATCGGCCGGGTAATACCCACCCACCACCGCCACGCCGCTGCGGGCATACGCCACCGCGAGGGCCTGGCCGATGCCGCTGGCGGCACCGGTAATCAATGCAACTTTACGACTCATCGAATCAACTCCTTACTGGACGGTTTCCGGACGCACATGGCGCGCGGCAAACATCAACGCACCGGAGAGGAAGCACGGCACTGCGCCAAACCACAGCGCAGCGGTCTGCCAGTCACTCCCGGCCGACAACACCTGGGTCGCGCCGAACCCGGCGACCACCGCACCAATCGGCCCCATGGCATGGATGATCGCGCCACCGGTAGCCCGGATGCTGGTGGGGAAACTTTCACTGATGAAAAACAGCGCCGCCGAGTACGGCCCGATCAGGAAGAACAGGCCCAGGCTGTACAGCCCCACCACCATCGCCATGTTGCTCGGGCCAAACAGCATCCCGGCAAACGACAGCCCGCCGAGCATCCAGCCCAGGCCGATGACATTGCGCCGGCCGATCTTGTCGCCCATCCAGCCGTGGCTGAGGTAGCCGCAGTAGCCCACCAGGTTCGACAGCACGAGGATGATCAGCGAGTTCTCGAACGAGATGTGGTGCACGCTGACGATCACCGACGTACCCAGCACGCTGAACACCTGGATCGCCGCCCAGTTGAGCAGCAGCGCCGCACCGATCACCAGGGTTGCACGGCGGGCCGGGCCACGGAATGCGGCCTTGAGGCCGGCCTTGCTGTGTTCGTCATAGTCCACGCCGTAGGTCACGGCGACGTTTTGCGCTTCCTTCACCGCGCCGCTTTTACGCAGCTCGCTGATACGCTGGTGAATCTGGAACTGCGGGCTTTCCTTGAGCTTGCGCGCCATGACCGCGATCACAATCGCCGGGATCGCCGCAAACACGAAGCACCCCTGCCAGCCAATCACCGGCAGCAACAGCGCGGTCAAACCCGCCGCGATCAACGCGCCCACCGGCCAGCCGCCCTGCACCAGGCTGTAGATAAAGCCGCGACGCTTGGCCAATTTTGGATCATCGGAAGCCGCGTACAGCTCGCTCAAGTAAGTCGCGTTGACGGTTTCCTCGGCATAACCCAGGCCTCCCAGCGAACGGATCAGGATCAACGACGACTTGCCCCACGCGCCGCCAATGGCGGTGAGCGCCGAGCAGATCGCCGAACCGGCCACAGTGAAAATAATCCCTTTGCGCCGACCCAGTTTGTCCACGATCGGACCGATGGCCAGCGCGACCACGGCGGTGCCTACCGCCACCCATGTCGCAATCTCCGCCTGCTCCACTTCACCCCAGTTAAAGTGCCGCCCGATTTCCGGCAGCAAGGTGCCGAAAAGGATGAAGTCATACACCGCAAACACCCAGGCGAAAAACGCGATCCAGGTGGCGAAACGCACTTCCTTGGGCGTCAGTTGCCGGGGTTTCCAGCCAGTCAGATCAAGCTTGTTGTAGATAGACATGAATCGCGCCTCGGGAGGTTGGCCAGGGTTTAGGTACGGGTGTCAGGTACGCGGTTGGCGGCGGATAAAGTCATCGGCGATTTCGTCGAAGGTGACGAAGCGCACGCCGGCATGGCTCTGGATGTGTTCGATCAGCCGCTCAAGCATCAGCAGCACTTGCGGGCGGCCGGACACGTCGGGGTGGATGGTCATGGTGAACACCGCGTGTTCGTGCTCGCGGTAGACCCAGTCGAACTGGTCGCGCCACATTTCTTCGAGGTGACGCGGGTTGACGAAGCCGTGGCTGTTGGGGGCTTTCTTGATGAACATCATCGGCGGCAGGTCGTCGAGGTACCAGTTGGCCGGAATCTCCACCAGGTCGGTTTCTTCGCCGCGCACCAGGGGTTTCATCCAGGTGTCGGGGTGCTGGCTGTAGTCGATCTTGGTCCAGGTGTCGCCCTTGCGCACGTAGTACGGGTGGAAGTCGTTGTGCATCAGGCTGTGGTCGTACTTGATGCCTTTTTTCAGCAGCAGTTCGTTGGTGACCTTGCTGAATTCCCACCACGGCGCGACGTAGCCGGTGGGGCGTTTGCCGGTGACCTGGGTGATCAGCTCGATGGACTTGTCGAGGACGATTTCTTCCTGCTCGGCCGTCATCGCAATCGGGTTTTCGTGGCTGTAGCCGTGCACACCGATTTCGTGACCGGCGTCGGCCACCGCCTTCATCTGCTCGGGGAAGGTTTCCATCGAGTGGCCGGGAATAAACCAGGTGGTGCGCAGGCCGTAGCGCTCGAACAATTTGAGCAGGCGTGGCGCACCGATTTCACCGGCGAACAGGCCGCGGGAAATGTCGTCCGGGGAATCTTCGCCGCCATAGGAACCGAGCCAGCCGGCGACCGCGTCGACGTCGACGCCAAATGCACAGAGGATGTCTTTAGCCATGATTGTGTCTCCTTAAAAAATGAGTGCGGTTTCAACTGACAGCGCGGCCCGAAGCAACCGCGCGTCTTCGCCGCTGGGGGCGCTGAGCAGCAGGCCGGTGGGCAGGCCCAGGGCATCGCGGCCGCTGGGCAGGCTGACGCCGGACATGTCCAGCAGGCTGCCGGGCATGGTCAGGCGCAGGGTGGCGAGGTTGGTGCTGACGAACAGCTCAAAGTCGGCTTCCAACGGCGCCAGGGCCGGGGCCACATGGGCCACGGTGGGGGTGATGAGGATCGCGCCGTCGAGTTCGTCGACAAGCTGCTGTTGCAGACGGCGACGGGCGTCGTACAGCGCCAGCAGTTGGCTGGCCGGCAGTGTGCGGGCCGCTTCAAGGCGACGGCGAACGCGGGGGTCGAGTTGCTCGGCATCAGGGCTGTCGAGCAGGGCTTCGTGGAGGGCGAAGGCTTCGAAGGCGCCGAGCCAGCCCTGGTGCTGGATCAGGTCGAGGGTGGCCTGGAAGGTCTTCGAGGGGCGCACATCAATCAGTGCGCCGTGCGCCTTCAATCGGTCCACACAACGTTGCAGGTTGTCGCGCACCGCAGGTTCAACCCGTGCGTCTTCCAGCACACTTTGCTCGACCCAGAACCGCTGGCCATTGAGGCTGCGGGCCGGGCGTGGCGGGCGCTGCTCGCGACCATTGAGCAGGTCGTCGATGGCCAGTGCATCGCGCACGCTGCGGGTCAGCGGGCCGAGGCTGTCGAGGGTGTGAGCCAGCGGAAAAACGCCGTCGCGGCTGTAGCGCCGGCAACTGCTGCGATACCCCACCACGCCATTCAGCGCAGCGGGAATACGGATGGAGCCCGCGGTGTCGGTGCCCATGGCGATCGGCACGATGCCGGCCGCCACCGCGACGGCTGAACCCGACGACGAACCGCCGGGAATCCGCGGTTGGTCGACGCTGCTCGGGTTGTGCGGCGTGCCGAAATGCGGGTTCAGGCCCAGGCCGGAATAGGCCAGCTCGCTGAGGTTGGTCTTGCCGACGCTGACCATGCCGGCGCGGCACAACAGGCCCACACTTGGCGCGTCCAGCAAGGCGGCCGGCGCATTACGGCGATAGGCCGCGCCCGCCGTGGTAATGCTGCCGGCCACATCGAACAGATCTTTCCAGGCCAGTGGCACCCCGTCGAACACGCTCAACGGCTGGCCGGCACGCCAACGGGCGGCCGACGCTTCGGCCTCACGGCGAGCGCGCTCGGCGGTCAGGGAGATGAACACGCCGGGGGCCATGCTCGCGTGGGCAAGTGCCTGTTCCAGGACCTGCACCGGGTCGCTGCGACCGCTGGCGAAATCCTCGGCCATTGAAGTGGCGTCTGACATGGGAACGACCTTTAAAAAATGTACATATTAATAAAATGTACATTTTACAAAGGCAGCTTTCGTGCCAGTCTTGTGGACAGCTCGGTTGCCACACCTGGCACTTTGGAGCAGATCCACGGGCTAGATGGGTTTCAGGCATTAAAAGAAATATCGGCTGGTGTTTAAGGCTCGCCAGGAATGAAATAATGTATCTTTTATTAATAAATACATTTTGGTGCAGAAAAGTAACATCAACCCTCTGAAGGCCCCAAAAAAGTGCCACCGACGTGGCGCAGAGTGACAGGCGCAACTATGAGAGAATCCCCGGCCACCGACCCGTTTGCTCCAGAGAGCCCGATGAAAGCAGTGTCAGCCTCGGCTTCCCGTTACGCGATGATTCACCAGGTTCTGCGCGACGCCATCACCCACGGCACCGCCCGCCATGGCCTGGTGTTGCTGGAAGCGCCGCTGGCCGAATTGTTCGGCACCAGCCGGGTGCCGGTGCGCAAGGCGCTGAACCTGTTGCATGACGAAGGACTGATCTGCCGCTTCGATGGCCGGGGTTACCTGATCAACCCCGACGGCCTGGACATGGAGCCGCTGCGCCTGCCCCTGAGCCATGCGCACCTGGGCCTCAACGGTGAAGATGAATTGGTGGACACCCGGCCACTGGGGGAGCGCATCGTCGAGGAAATCGGCGCAGCGCTCTCGACCTGTATCGCCTTCGGGCATTATCGCCTCGATGAACAGGCCGCCGCCGAGCACTACAACGTCAGCCGCGCGGTGGTGCGTGAAGCGCTGATGCGCCTGCGGGACCGTGGCCTGGTAGAAAAGGAACCCTATTCCCAATGGCTGGCCGGGCCACTGACTGCCCGGGAAGTCACCGAAGACTACGAACTGCGCGCCTGCCTGGAGCCCGAAGCCCTGCGCCAGAGCGCGCCGAACCTCGACCGCGACCTGCTGCACGCCATGTTGCAGCGCGTGCTCGATGCGCAAAACAGCGCCCATTGCAGCCTGGAAGAGATCGAGCAGATCGAGGAAGACCTGCACCAGCACTGCCTCGCCGGCCTGCAAAATCGCAAGATCGCCGCGCTGATTCGCCAGGGGCAGAGCCCGATGATCATCAGCCGGATTTTCTACCGGCTGCTGGGCATCGGTGCCGATCCGGCGATGCTGGCCGAGCACCGGCTGATCCTTGAGCTGTTGCTGCATGGCGCCTTCGACGCCGCCGCACTGAACCTGCGCGAGCACCTGCAACGGGCCCGGCAGCGGATGTTGCAGCGTTTGAAGGTGCTGTCGGTGCTGCCTGAACAACCTTTACCGGCCTACTTGCACAAACTCAGCTGACGAAATGCAATCGAAAATGTGGGAGCGGGCTTGCTCGCGAAGGCGGCGCATCAGTCACAGATGCATCGACTGACAGACCGCCTTCGCGAGCAAGCCCGCTCCCACATTTGTTCAGCGGTGCTTTTGAAAATATTGTGCAATATGTTGCTATCTCACCCCCCCCATTGAAACCACTGCCGACCCGCCCCATCTAACTTGCATACTTCCCTATGCAGGTGCCCCATGAGCGACCAGCAAGAATTCCCGGACATCGACCTCAACGACTACGCCGACCCGGAAAACGCTGAACACACTTCCGCAAACACTGGCTTGGCCCTCCCAGGGCAAAACCTGCCCGACAAGGTCTACATCATCCCGATCCACAACCGGCCTTTCTTCCCGGCGCAAGTGTTGCCGGTGATCGTCAATGAAGAGCCGTGGGCCGAAACCCTGGAGCTGGTGAGCAAGTCCGACCACCACTCCCTTGCCCTGTTCTTCATGGAAACCCCGCCCGAAGATCCGCGCCACTTCGACACCTCCAGCCTGCCGCTGTACGGCACCCTGGTGAAGGTGCACCACGCCAGCCGCGAAAACGGCAAGCTGCAATTCGTCGCCCAGGGCCTGACCCGTGTGCGGATCAAGACCTGGCTCAAGCACCACCGCCCACCGTACCTGGTGGAAGTCGAATACCCGCACCAGCCGACCCAGCCGACCGACGAGGTCAAGGCCTACGGCATGGCGCTGATCAATGCGATCAAGGAACTGCTGCCGCTCAACCCGCTGTACAGCGAAGAACTGAAGAACTACCTCAACCGCTTCAGCCCCAACGACCCGTCGCCGCTGACCGACTTCGCCGCCGCCCTCACCTCGGCCACCGGCACTGAACTGCAGCAAGTGCTGGACTGCGTGCCCATGCTCAAGCGCATGGAAAAAGTCCTGCCGATGCTGCGCAAGGAAGTCGAAGTCGCGCGCCTGCAAAAAGAAATCTCCGCCGAAGTGAACCGCAAGATCGGCGAACACCAGCGCGAGTTCTTCCTCAAGGAACAACTCAAGGTCATCCAGCAAGAGCTGGGGCTGACCAAGGACGATCGCAGCGCCGACGTCGAGCAATTCGAACAACGCCTGGTGGACAAGGTCCTGCCGACCCAGGCGCAGAAACGCATCAGCGAAGAAATGAACAAGCTGTCGATCCTGGAAACCGGTTCGCCGGAGTACGCGGTCACCCGCAACTACCTGGACTGGGCCACCTCGGTGCCGTGGGGCGTGTATGGCGAGGACAAACTTGACCTCAAGCACGCCCGCAAAGTGCTCGACAAACACCACGCCGGCCTGGACGACATCAAGAGTCGCATCCTCGAGTTCCTCGCCGTCGGCGCCTATAAGGGCGAAGTCGCCGGCTCCATCGTGTTGCTGGTGGGACCGCCGGGCGTGGGCAAGACCAGTGTCGGCAAATCGATTGCCGAATCCCTCGGCCGGCCGTTCTACCGCTTCAGCGTCGGCGGCATGCGTGACGAGGCCGAGATCAAGGGCCATCGCCGCACCTACATCGGTGCGATGCCGGGCAAGTTGGTGCAAGCCCTCAAAGATGTGGAAGTGATGAACCCGGTGATCATGCTCGACGAGATCGACAAGATGGGCCAGAGCTACCAGGGCGACCCGGCCTCGGCCCTGCTCGAAACCCTCGACCCGGAACAGAATGTCGAATTCCTCGACCACTACCTGGACCTGCGCCTGGACCTGTCCAAAGTGCTGTTCGTGTGCACCGCCAACACCCTGGATTCGATCCCCGGCCCGTTGCTGGACCGGATGGAAGTGATTCGCCTGTCGGGCTACATCACCGAAGAAAAGGTCGCGATTGCCAAGCGTCACCTGTGGCCAAAGCAGCTGGAAAAAGCCGGCGTGTCGAAAAACAGCCTGTCCATCAGCGACGGCGCCCTGCGCGCCCTGATCGATGGTTACGCTCGCGAAGCCGGGGTGCGTCAGTTGGAGAAACAGCTGGGCAAACTGGTGCGCAAGGCGGTGGTCAAGCTGCTGGATGAGCCGGACTCGGTGATCAAGATCGGCAACAAGGACCTGGAAGCCTCCCTGGGCATGCCGGTGTTCCGTAACGAGCAAGTGCTGTCGGGCACCGGTGTGATCACCGGCCTGGCCTGGACCAGCATGGGCGGCGCGACCCTGCCGATCGAGGCGACGCGCATCCACACGCTGAACCGTGGCTTCAAGCTCACCGGGCAACTGGGTGAAGTGATGAAGGAATCGGCCGAGATTGCCTACAGCTACATCAGCTCGAACCTGAAGTCGTTTGGCGGTGACCCGAAGTTCTTCGATGAAGCCTTCGTGCACCTGCACGTGCCGGAAGGCGCCACGCCGAAAGACGGCCCGAGCGCGGGCGTGACCATGGCCAGTGCGCTGCTGTCGCTGGCGCGTAACCAGCCGCCGAAAAAAGGCGTGGCCATGACCGGTGAACTGACGCTGACCGGGCATGTGCTGCCGATTGGCGGGGTGCGCGAGAAGGTGATCGCGGCGCGGCGTCAGAAGATTCACGAGTTGATCTTGCCGGAGCCTAACCGGGGGAGCTTTGAAGAGCTGCCGGAGTACCTGAAGGAAGGGATGACGGTGCACTTTGCCAAGCGCTTTGCGGATGTGGCGAAGGTGTTGTTCTGATAGTTATGTAGCGCCTGAGCTGGCCTCTTCGCGAGCAAGCCCGCTCCCACACTTGACCGAGTCCATGCTTTGGAATGCGGTCGAATGTGGGAGCGGGCTTGCTCGCGAAGAGGCCGGTGCAGCCAACACAACGCCATCTGTCACACCTTGTCTCATCTTCGGTTATGCTCGCCCTTCGTCGTCAAACAACGGAGCCTCCATGACCGCTGCCCGTCTGCTTCTCCCCCTGAGCCTTTGCCTGCTCGCCGCCTGCGCCAGTGCGCCGAAGCAAAACGTCACCGTGGAAAAACAGAGCGCCTGCCCGCTGCAACTCAAGACCGGGCAAAACCTGATCCTGACCCTGCCCAGCAATCCCACCACCGGTTACCGCTGGGCCATCCAGGACTCGGCCGGCGGCGTGCTGCGCAGCCTGAGCCCCGAGGTCTACAGCAACACCGACGACACCGGCGTGGTCGGCAGTGGCGGCCAATCCACCTGGCGCTTCCAGGCCTTCAACGCCGGCCAGGGCCGTTTGCGCCTCACCTCACAACAACCCTGGGAGCCGGAAGCTGAACCGGCCGAAACCTTCGACTGCGCCATTACGGTGAACTGATATGCCATGGATGATCCTTGCGTTGATGGGGGCGGTAACCTTTATCTACGGCCTGAGCACCCACGCCACCCTGCTCTGCCTGTTGGTAAAGCCATTGCCGGTACTGGCGCTGCTGGGCTGGCTGCATGATGCGCCGCCCACTGACTATCGACGCTGGATCAGCCTGGGGCTGATTTTTTCCCTGGTGGGCGACGTGCTGCTGGCCTGGCCCGGCGACCTGTTCATCTTCGGCCTCGGTGCGTTTTTGTTCGCACACCTGGCGTACCTGAAAGCCTACTTGAGCGACTGCCGCCGCCCGGCGATTTTGCCGCTGGTACTGGCGCTGGTGGTGGGCGCGATCTTGCTGAGCATTCTGATTTCCCATGGCCTGGGCCCATTGCTGGTGCCGGTGGTGGTGTATGCGCTGGTGATCAGCGCGATGCTGTGGCGAGCGTTGGCGCGCTTGGGCAGCGAAGTGCCCAAGCGATCGGCGTACCTGGCGGCGGCAGGTGCGGCATCGTTCGTGTTCTCCGACACGCTGATCGGGATCAATCGGTTTGTGGTGGCGTTTGAAGCGGCGCCGTATTTGCTGATTGTCAGCTACTGGCTGGGGCAGTGGGGCATTACGGCCTCTTCCTTTCCTCAGAAAAAAACCGTCAACCTGTAGGAGCTGGCTTGCCAGCGAAAAAACCCACAGTTGCCGCGTTCATCCAGAAAGTCCGCGTCATCGTTAACGAACATCGCCGGCAAGCCAGCTCCTACGCTAAAATGCCCGGCTTTCCCCCTTCGTCGCCGGAACAGCCGTGAGCAAAGAACCCGATCGCCTATTCGCCCAGCCCCTGCCCCAGGTGCCGGACTTCGCCTTCAACGAAGACGTGGTGCGGGTTTTCCCGGACATGATCAAGCGCTCGGTGCCCGGCTACCCGACCATCGTCGAGAACCTCGGCGTACTCGCGGCGCAGTTTGCCCAGCCCAATAGTGTGCTCTACGACCTCGGTTCATCCCTCGGCGCGGTGACCCAGGCCCTGCGCCGTCACGTGCGCACCGACGGTTGCCGGGTGATCGCGGTGGATAACTCGGCGGCGATGGTCGAGCGTTGCCGCGAATACCTCAACGGCCAGGACTCGATGTTCCAGGAGTTGCTGCCGGTGGAGGTGATCGAGGGCGATATCCTCGCCCTGCAATTCCAGCCGGCTTCGGTAGTGGCGCTGAACTTCACCCTGCAATTTATCGCCCCCGAACAACGCCAGGCGTTGCTCTCGCGCATTCGCCAATCGCTGCTGCCGGGCGGAGCGCTGATCCTTTCGGAAAAGCTGCGCTTCAATGACCCGGACGAACATGCGCTGCTCACCGATTTGCACATCGCCTTCAAGCGTGCCAACGGCTACAGCGAACTGGAAATCGCCCAGAAGCGCAGCGCCATCGAAAACGTCATGAAGCCCGACAGCCTCGAAGAACACCGCGAACGCCTGCTGGCGGCCGGGTTCTCGAAAGTCGTGCCGTGGTTCCAGTGTCTTAACTTTGCCTCGTTGATTGCCTTGCCATGATTGATCTTTCTCCCCTCGCCCGCCACCTGGTCGGCACTCCCCTGGCCGTCTGGGCCCAGGGCCTGCAAGCGCAACTCGATGCGAAGATGGAAAAAGGCCATGGCGACCTGGAACGCTGGCAGAGCGCGCTGGATGCGCTGCCGAAGATCATGCCCAGTGAAATCGACCTGCTGAACGGCCTGGTGCTGGATACCGATTGCGACGACGACACCCGTGCGCAAATGCGTACTGCGCTGATGGGCCTTTGCCCGTGGCGCAAGGGGCCGTTCGATCTGTTCGGCGTGCACGTGGACACCGAATGGCGCTCGGACTGGAAGTGGTCACGGGTCGCGCCGCACCTGGACCTCAAGGGCAAACGCATCCTCGATGTGGGTTGCGGCAACGGCTATTACATGTGGCGCATGCTCGGCGCCGGCGCCGACAGTGTGATTGGCGTCGACCCGAACTGGTTGTTCTTCTGCCAGTTCCAGGCGGTGCAGCGTTATCTGCCGACGCCCAAGGCCTGGCACCTGCCGTTCCCGTTTGAAGACCTGCCGTCGAACATGGAAGGCTTCGACACGGTATTTTCCATGGGCGTGTTCTACCATCGCCGCTCGCCCATCGAGCATTTGCTGGCGCTGAAGGATTGCCTGGTCAAGGGTGGGGAGCTGGTGCTGGAGACGCTGGTGGTTGAAGGCGATCAGCAGCAAGTGCTGGTGCCGGAAGACCGCTACGCGCAGATGCGCAACGTTTGGTTCCTGCCGTCGGTGCCGGCGCTGATGCTGTGGCTGCGACGTGCGGGCTTCAGTGAGGTGCGCTGTGTGGACGTGAGCGTGACCACGGTCGAGGAACAGCGCGGCACGGAGTGGATGAAGTATCAGTCCCTCAGCGACTTCCTGGACCCTGAAGATCACAGCAAGACCATCGAAGGGCTGCCGGCGCCGATGCGGGCGGTGATTGTCGCGAAGAAATAAGACTGCTGTTGTGTTGAAGAAATAAGACTGCTGTTGTGGCGAGGGAGCTTGCTCCCGCTGGAGTGCGCAGCGCTCCCCAGATTTTGGGGCCGCTACGCAGCCCAGCGGGAGCAAGCTCCCTCGCCACAGGGTATCGCGTCAGCCTTTGGCTCTTCGCGCCTTGAAGAACTCGCTCAACACCGTCCCGCACTCCTCGGCCAACACCCCGCCCTCATACAGCACCCGATGGTTGAGAAAGCCCTGGGTAAAAAACTGCCCCTGGCTTTGCACAATCCCGGCTTTCGGCTCCAGCGCGCCGTACACCACCCGGGCAATCCGTGAATGCACGATCAGCCCGGCGCACATGCTGCACGGCTCCAGCGTGACGTAGAGCGTGCTGCCCGGCAGCCGGTAATTGCTGACAGCCTGAGCAGCGGCCCGAATCGCGACCATCTCGGCATGCGCACTGGGGTCGTTGCCGCTGATGGGGCAGTTGAAGCCGCGCCCGATTACTTCGCCATCCTGCACCAGCACCGCGCCCACCGGCACTTCGCCCAGCGCGGCACCCTGGGCAGCCAGGGCCAGCGCTTCACGCATGAAGTCCTGGTCGCGGCTGCGGTCGATAATCGCCGTGGGGCGAAACTGGCGCATCACGCCACCTCGATGGCGGCCATCAGGCCGGTTTCCATGTGGTCGATCACATGGCAGTGGAACATCCAGACACCCGGGTTATCCGCCACCAGCGCCACGCGGGCACGCTCGTTCTTGCCCAGCAGGTAGGTGTCGGTGAAGTACGGAATCACCTTGTGGCGGTTCGAGGCGATGACCTTGAAACTCATGCCGTGCAGGTGGATCGGGTGTTGGTACTGGGTCATGTTCTTCAATTCGAAAATGTAGCTCTTGCCCTTTGCAAGCTTGGCAATCGGGCGGTCGGCGCAGGTCTTGTCGGTGATGTCCCAGGCCTGGCCGTTGATCTGCCACAGGCTCGGTGGCTTATTGTCCACGTTCACCGAGACCGATCCAACCCATTCGAAATTGAAGTTGAGTTTCTCGGCATTGGCCAGGTCCGGCTCGGCAATCGGGTTCGCCGGCAACGCAGGCGGCCATTCGGTCGCCGTGTCGGTGCTGGCCACCGAGCGGAAGGTGCCCAGGCGTACCGGGCCGTTGCGGATCGACAATTCTTCACCGGCGGGCGGCGCCTTGATCGCCAGGCAGATGCGCATGCCAGGGCCGAGCCAGTATTCCTTGCCCAGCGGGCGCGGTTCGATGGGGTTGCCGTCCAGGGCATAGATCTGCGCTTCAACGTCGGGGATGTTGATGCGATAGGTCAGGGTGTTATCGAGGTTGAGCAGGCGCACACGGGTGATCTGCCCGGCCGGCAAATCGATCACCGCCTGGGACACGCCATTGATGGTCGACAGGCGTCCGGCGGTGCCGCCCCGGGCCGCTTCGCGGGGAATGCTGAAGGCGACAAAGGCGCCCTCTTCGTCCACGTGCCAGCTTTTCAGGCTCAGGGTGCGTTCGTGCTTGAAACCGGTGGGTTCGCGCTCCTCGATGATCAGCGGGCCCACCAGGCCACGGCCCAGTTCTTCGCTGCTGTTCACGTGGGGGTGATACCAATAGCTGCCGGCATCGGGCACGCGGAATTTGTAGTCGAAGTATTCGCCCGGCAGTACCGGCAATTGCGAGACATACGGCACGCCGTCCATTTCCAGCGGCAGGCGTATGCCATGCCAGTGGATGGTGGTGGCGACCGGCAGGTGGTTGATAAAGCGTACCCGCAGCCATTCACCCTGGCGCACTCGCAACTCGGTGCCCGGCGCCGAAGGGCCGAAGGCCCAGGCCTGGGTCTTGTGCCCCGGCACCAGCTCCACGTCCAGCGGCGCGGCGATCAGCTCGTAATCGTGCCCCGCCTCGGCCTCGGCCACCTTCCCGAGCCAGTAGCGATAGGCGCCACCGGCACCGACGCCCACCACCGCGAGACCGGCAAGACCACCCAGGATTTGTCGACGGGAAAACGATTGGGACACAACAACCTCACGTATCTGCCGCGGGTCCGAGACCCGCAAAGGGCAGATACCATACACCGGCATCACCTAAACAGTAAGGGTTCGCATTGCCACATGTGGGAGCGGGCTTGTGTGGGAGCGGGCTTGCTCGCGAAGGCGGTGGGTCTGTTACTCATGCATCGCCTGACACGCCGCCTTCGCGAGCAAGCCCGCTCCCACATTGGATCTTCAGCGCTCTTTTAATGTTTGGCGGCGGCCAGAATCAAGGCTTTCATCTCGGCGACGGCGCCTTTGAAGCCGACGAACAGCGCATGAGCCACCAGTGCATGGCCGATGTTCAGCTCGTTGATGCCCTTGATCGCAGCCACGGCTTCGACGTTATGGTAGTGCAGGCCGTGGCCGGCGTTGACGATCAGGCCTTCGCCCAGGCCGCAGTTGACGCCGTCGATGATGCGCTGCAATTCGTCGGCAACTTCGGTCGGCGTGGTCGCGTCGGCATAACGGCCGGTGTGCAGTTCGATGGCCGGGGCACCGACACGGCGCGAAGCTTCGATCTGGCGCTCATCGGCATCAATGAACAGCGAGACTTCACTGCCGATCTTCGACAGGCGCTCCACGGCAGCCTTGATCCGCGCTTCCTGGCCAGCCACATCGAGGCCGCCTTCGGTGGTCAGTTCCTGGCGGGTTTCCGGCACCAGGCATATATGCGCCGGGCGGATGCGCTCGGCGAACGCCATCATTTCCTCGGTGACGCCCATTTCGAAGTTCATGCGGGTTTGCAGCACGTCCTTGAGCAGCAGCACGTCGCGCTCCTGGATGTGGCGCCGGTCTTCGCGCAGGTGCACGGTGATGCCGTCGGCGCCCGCTTCTTCGGCGTCCAGCGCGGCCTTGACCGGGTCCGGGTAACGGGTGCCCCGGGCCTGGCGCAGGGTGGCTACGTGGTCGATGTTCACGCCGAGAAGAATGCGATTGCTGGTGGTCACGAAAAGCGCTCCTGAAGAGGGAAGGAATCGCTGTACAGCATACACGGGGATGTCAGGGCTTTCGAAACAACTCGCGGCTGACCAGTGGCCGACCGCCCAGATGCACGGCCAGGGCTTGGCGCATCAGGCGCTTGGCGGCGGACAGGGCGCCGGGGGCGGTCCAGTCGGCTTCACTCATGGCGAGCAATTCGGTGCCCTGGAACAAGCCGGGTTGCAGCAGGTAGACCCGCTCCAGGCCTGCGTCCACTTGCAGGCGATACATGCCGTCGGCGGCGATGGGCTCGCCGTGCAGGTCGTTGCTCAGTTCGAAGCCGTAGCCCAAGTCATCCAGCAGGCGCCATTCGAATGCGCGCAGCAGCGGCTCCAGGGGACGGCCTTCGGCGAGGGCGAGCAAGGTGGCGGCGTAGTGATCGAAGACGCCGGGGTGCGGGTCTTCGGCGGGGAGCAGGCGGATCAGCAATTCGTTGAGGTAAAGGCCGCTGAACAGCGCCTCACCGTTGAGCCAGTTGGAGGCGCCGGCAGCTTCCATGCGGCCGACGTTCTTCAGCTCGCCGCGTCCACGAAACTCCACTTCCAGGGCCACGAAGGGCCGCGCCAGGGTGCCGGCCTTGCCGCGCGCACTGCGCAAGACCGCGCGCAGGCGGCCTTGGGGCGTGAGGAAATCCACCAGGGCGCTGGTCTCGCGGTAGGCGCGGCTGTGCAAGACGTAGGCGGGTTGGCCGGTGGGTGGGGTTTGAGACATGGGGTTCTCGCTGCGGGAACACGGTCTGGAAAACAACGACTATCCAATGTGGGAGCGGGCTTGCTCGCGAATGCGGGGTGTCAGTCAACACATCTAGTGACTGATCCACTGCATTCGCGAGCAAGCCCGCTCCCACATTTGTCCTGCGGTGTTCCGGAGACCTGTTACAGGTCGCCGTAACCCAACGAACGCAACGCGCGCTCATCATCGGACCAACCACCCTTAACCTTCACCCACAGGTTGAGCATGATCTTGGAATCAAACAGCAATTCCATGTCCTTGCGCGCTTCGGTGCCGATGCGCTTGATGCGCTCGCCCTTGTCGCCAATGATGATTTTCTTCTGGCCGTCACGCTCGACGAGGATCAACGCATGGATATGCAGGGTCTTGCCCTGCTGCTTGAACTCTTCGATTTCGACGGTGATCTGGTACGGCAGCTCGGCACCCATCTGGCGCATGATTTTCTCGCGTACCAGTTCGGCGGCGAGGAAACGGCTGCTGCGGTCGGTGATCTGGTCTTCCGGGAAGAAGTGTTCGTTCTCCGGCAGGTAGCCAGCAATCACACGTTCCAGGGCTTCAAGGTTGTGCCCGTGCTGGGCCGAGATCGGCATGATCTGGGCGTTCGGCAGTTGTTCCTGCAGCCAGCTCAGGTGCGGCATCAGCTCGGCCTTGTCTTCGATGCGGTCGGTCTTGTTCAACGCGACGATCAACGGGCCGGTGACATACTGCACGCGCTCCAGAACCATCTGGTCTTCGTCGGTCCACTTGGTACGGTCGACCACGAAGATCACCACGTCGACGTCTTTCAACGCGGCCGAAGCGGTTTTGTTCATGTAGCGGTTGAGGGCCTTTTCGCCGCCTTTGTGCATGCCCGGGGTATCAACGTAGACAGCCTGTACGGCGCCTTCGGTCTTGATGCCCAGCATGTTGTGGCGGGTGGTCTGGGGCTTGCGCGAGGTGATCGCCAGCTTCTGTCCCAGGATGTGGTTCAGCAACGTGGACTTGCCCACGTTCGGACGGCCGACGATGGCAACATAGCCACAGCGAGTTGCGGTTGAATCAGTCATGGCCATTCTCCACGCCCAGGGCAATCAGTGCTGCAGCGGCCGCTACCTGTTCGGCAATACGACGGCTCACACCCTGACCTCGGCTTTTTTCATTCAGTAAGGTGATTTCGCATTCGACGAAGAAGACTCGGCAATGCGGTTCACCCTGGATATCCACCACTTCGTAACGCGGCAGGTCGCAACCACGGGACTGCAGGAATTCCTGCAGGCGGGTCTTTGGATCTTTGTTGGTGTCTACCAGCGTCAGGCTTTCGATTTCGGTCGACAGCCAGGCGACGACGCGCTCTTTCGCCGCTTCCATGCCCGCGTCGAGGTAGATCGCGCCGATCAGTGCCTCAAGGGCGTCGGCCAGGATCGACTCGCGACGGAAACCGCCGCTCTTCAGCTCGCCGGAGCCCAGGCGCAGGTAATCACCCAGGTCGAAACCACGGGCCAGTACAGCCAGGGTCTCGCCTTTCACCAGGCGCGCACGCAAGCGCGACAACTGGCCTTCGCGGGCCAGCGGGAAGCGATTGAACAGGGCTTCGCCGGCGACGAAATTGAGGATGGCATCACCGAGGAATTCCAGGCGCTCGTTGTTACGCCCGGCAAAACTGCGGTGTGTGAGGGCAAGGATCATCAATTCCTGATCCTTGAAGGTGTAGCCGAGCTGGCGCTCGAGACGGCTTAGAGAAACGCTCACGGTTTACCCACATTCAGTTCGAGGCACCGGTGGCCTGCGACGATTAACGCTGTGTTCAAATTCAAATCCTGGTGGTTGCTGCATGGGGCCTGGTTTTGTCCAAGCCCCAGAAAAGCATTCGGCGCTGTGTTCACAGCGCCGCATGGATTACTTGATCAGCCCGACCCGCGAGAAGTTCGGCAGGTGGCTGAGCTTGGGTTCCGGCCAACTCATCCATACCGCGAAGGCCTTGCCGACGATATTCTGGTCGGGGACCATGCCCAGCAGGTCCTTGGGAATATTCGGGTCATCCCAGTAGCGGCTGTCGTTGGAGTTGTCGCGGTTGTCGCCCATCATGAAGTAGTGCCCGGCAGGCACTGTCCACTGGTTGTCAGGCGGCGAACGGTAGCGGCTCATCTCCTTGCGGATTTCGTGCTCTACCGCCCCGAGTTTTTCCTGGTACAGCTCGGCGCTGCCCAGGGTGTTCGGCTCGGAACCGATCAGTTTTTCTGCCACCGACTCGCCGTTGACGAACAGGCGCTTTTCACTGGTGTAGCGAATCACGTCGCCCGGCAGGCCCACTACACGCTTGATGTAGTTGACGTTCGGGTCGCTTGGGTAGCGAAACACCATCACATCGCCGCGCTGCGGGTCACCGATCTCGATCACTTTCTTGTCGATCACCGGCAAGCGGATCCCGTAGGAAAACTTGTTCACCAGGATGAAGTCGCCCACGTCCAGGGTAGGTTTCATCGAGCCCGAAGGGATCTGAAACGGTTCCACCAGGAACGAACGCAGCACCAGCACGATGAACAACACCGGGAAGAACGACTTGCCGTATTCAACCAGCATCGGCTCTTTGTTCAGTTTCTCGATCACCGCCACATCGGGCTGGCTGACGCTGCCCTGATAGGACGCGATGGCTGCCCGGCGACGCGGGGCGAAGAACACCAGATCGAGCAACGCCAATAGACCGCAAACGGCAACGGCGATGACCAGCAACAGCGGGAAATTTAGTGACATAGGACCTAACTATCCAACCTGAGCACCGCAAGGAAGGCTTCTTGTGGAATTTCCACGTTACCCACTTGCTTCATGCGTTTTTTACCGGCCTTTTGCTTCTCGAGCAGCTTGCGCTTACGGCTGACGTCGCCGCCATAGCATTTGGCCAGTACGTTCTTTCTGAGTGCCTTGACGGAAGTCCGTGCAATGATCTGCCCGCCGATGGCGGCCTGGATCGCGACGTCGAACATCTGGCGCGGAATCAGTTCTTTCATCTTTTCGGTCAACTGGCGACCTTTGTAGTGCGCGTTGTCCTTGTGCACGATCAGCGCCAGGGCATCCACCTTGTCGCCGTTGATCAGTACATCCAGCTTCACCAGATTAGCTGATTGGTAACGGTCAAAATGGTAATCCAGCGAAGCATAGCCGCGGCTGGTGGATTTGAGACGGTCGAAGAAGTCCAGGACCACTTCGTTCATCGGCAAATCGTAGGTCACTTGCACCTGGGTACCGAGGAACAGCATGTCGTGCTGTACGCCACGCTTTTCGATACACAGGGTAATGACGTTGCCCAGATGCTCTTGTGGCACAAGAATATTGGCCCGCACGATCGGTTCGCGCATGTCTTCGATGGAAGACAGATCCGGAAGCTTGGACGGGTTGTCGACGTAAATCGTTTCACCGGTTTTCAGCGCCAGCTCAAAAATAACCGTCGGCGCGGTGGTGATCAGGTCCAGGTCGTATTCGCGCTCGAGGCGCTCCTGGATGATTTCCATGTGCAGCATGCCCAGGAACCCGCAGCGGAAGCCGAACCCGAGGGCGTCGGAGCTTTCCGGGGTGTACTGCAACGACGAGTCGTTGAGGGTCAGCTTCTGCAGGGCTTCGCGGAAGTCCTCGAAGTCATCGGAGCTGACCGGGAACAGGCCGGCGTAAACCTGCGGCTGGATGCGTTTGAAGCCCGGCAGCACGTCGACGTCAGGGGTGGAGCTCAAGGTCAGGGTGTCACCTACCGGTGCACCGTGGATGTCCTTGATACCGGCGATGATGAAGCCTACTTCGCCGGCTTTCAGATCAGTGGTAGCCGTGTGCTTCGGGTTGAATACACCGACGCTGTCCACCAGGTGGATCTTGCCGGTGGACTTGACCAGGATCTTGTCGCCCTTCTTCACACGGCCGTGGCGCACGCGTACCAGGGAAACAACGCCCAGGTAGTTGTCGAACCAGGAGTCGATGATCAACGCTTGCAGCGGATCTTCGTAGTTGCCGGTGGGGGCTGGAATGGTCTTGACCAGGCGCTCGAGCACTTCGTCGACGCCCAGGCCGGTCTTGGCGCTGCACTCGACGGCGTCGGTGGCGTCAATGCCGATGATCTTCTCGATCTCTTCCTTGACGCGGTCCGGATCGGCCTGAGGCAGGTCGATCTTGTTCAGCACCGGCATCACTTCCAGGCCTTGCTCGATGGCGGTGTAGCAGTTGGCCACGGACTGGGCTTCAACGCCCTGGCCCGCGTCCACTACCAGCAACGCACCTTCGCAGGCCGCCAGGGAACGGCTGACTTCATAGGTGAAGTCGACGTGGCCCGGGGTGTCAATGAAGTTGAGCTGGTACTTGATACCGTCTTTGGCGGTGTAGTACAGGGTTACGCTGTGGGCCTTGATGGTGATCCCGCGCTCGCGCTCGAGGTCCATGGAGTCCAGCACCTGGGCTTCCATTTCACGCTCGGCAAGGCCGCCGCACATCTGGATGAATCGATCGGCCAGCGTCGACTTGCCATGGTCAATGTGGGCGATGATGGAGAAATTGCGGATATGACTCAAATCACTCACGGATCAACACTCAAAAAGGCTGCAGGCAGACTGCCCGCTGAAAAATAGCCGGGAATTGTACCTGATGCGCAGACCAGACGTCATCCATGGCGACCAAGAACAAAAATGCCCCGGTCGTTCGAACGGGGCATTTTTTGTTCATAAGCGCGGGCTCAACCGGCCCGACGCAACAGCCAGAAGCCGGCCACAGCGCAGATCGCGGTCGGCACCAGCACCGCAAACAGCGGCGAGAAACCGAATACCAGGCTGGACGGCCCCAGCAGGTCCTGGGCGATACGGAAGGTGAAACCCACCAGTACGCCGGTAAACACGCGCTGGCCGAGGGTCACGGAACGCAACGGGCCAAAGATGAACGAGATCGCCATCAGCACCAGCGCAGCCGTCACCACCGGCTGCAACACCTTGACCCAAAACGCCAGCCAGTAACGGCCGTTGTTCAAGCCCTGGTCCTTGAGGTAATGGATATACCCCCACAGGCCGGAGATAGGCAGGCTTTCCGGGATCATCACCACGGTATTCAGCAATTCGGGCTTGAGGGAAATATCCCACTGCTCCGTCGGCACATTGATCACTTCGGTGGTCGATGCCGCACCCTTGCCGATATCACGGAAATAGGTGGTGGTCACATCGCTCAGTTGCCACTTTTCGTCGGCGTACTGTGCACGTTTGGCGAAGCTCGACGACAGCAGGTGACGTTCCTTGTCGAAGTGGTAGCGGGTGACACCCACCAGCAAGCCACCCGGCTGCACGGCGTTGATGTGGATAAACTCCTCACCCTGGCGGTGCCACAGGCCATGCTTGGAGCTCTGGGCATCGCCCGAACCCTGGGCCAGGGCACGATTGGCCTGGGCCGTGGACTCGGCTGGAGGCGCCACGTATTCACCGATCAGCACGCTGACCACCATCAGCAACAGCATGGGCTTCATGACCGCCCACACGATGCGACCGATGGAAACACCCGCCGCGCGCATGATGGTCAGCTCGCTGTTGCTGGCCAGGCTGCCCAGGCCGATCAGGCAGCCGATCAGCGCAGCCATCGGCATCATGTCGTACAGGCGACGGGGCGCCGTCAGCGCCACGTAGCTCAGGACGTCGGTAACGGTGTAGGTATCGCTGACGTTGCCGACTTCATCAATGAAGGCGAACAACGAGGCCAGCCCCAGAATAATGCCCAATACCGCAAGGATTGCGACCAGGACGCTGCTACCAATGTAGCGGTCGAGCTTAACCACGGGCCATCTCCTTCACGCTGCGACGACTCCGCATCTTCAACCGCATCGGTTCCCAATAAAGCAGCCCCAGGCCAATGGCCAGGAAGACCCCGTGGACCCACCACAACCCAAGGGCCGGCGGCAGTTTGCCCTTCTCCAGGGAGCCGCGGGCGGAAATCAGGATGGTCAGGTAAGCCATATAAAGCAGGATCGCCGGCAGCAGCTTGAGGAAGCGGCCCTGGCGCGGGTTGACCCGGGACAGCGGCACTGCCATCAAGGTCACGATAAACACCAGCAACGGCAGGGAAATCCGCCATTGCAGCTCGGCGATCGAACGCAGTTCCTTGCTGCCGATCAGGTCTGGGGTCGGGATCGCGTCGCGGTCGGTGACCTCATCGCTGACATCCGGCCGGGCCAGCATCACGCCATAGGTGTCGTACTTGATTGCGCGGTAATCGGCCTGACCGGGGCTGCCGTCATAGCGATAGCCATCTTCCAGGATCAGGTAACGGCTGCCATCCGGACGCACTTCCTGGCGCCCCTTGTCGGCCACCAGAATCGAAATACCACGGTCTTTCTGGTTCTGGCCGAGGTTTTTCTGGGAGATGAACACCCCTCCCAGGTTGGCACGGTCATCCGACATTTGCTCGGTATAGGTCACCCGGGTGCCGTCGTTGAGCGCTTGGAAGCGGCCCGGCTCCAGGGTGTCGAATTCGGTCATGGCGTCCTGTTTGTTCAGCACCAGCTGGAACTGCATGGCGCCCTGGGGTGCCAGGCTCAAGCTCAGCCAGGCCACCACCAGCGCGATACCGGTGGCCGGAACCATGGTCATGGCCAGCAAACGTTGCTGGCTCATGCCGGTGGCCGACAACACGGTCATTTCGCTTTCAAGGTACAAGCGGCCGTAGGCCAGCAGAATCCCGAGAAACAGGCCCAATGGCAGGATCAACTGCAGGAAGCCCGGCAGGCGAAAGCCCATGATCAGGAACAGCGAACCCGGATCCAGGGCACCCGAGGCAGCCTGGGCGAGGTATTTGACGAAGCGACCACTCATGATGATGACCAGCAATACCGCACTCACGGCACTCAGGGTCAACAGGACTTCGCGGGATAGATAACGGAAGACGATCAAACCAGACACTCCAGGGTTGTCAGGCTAAGGCGGCCAAACAAGCAAGCATATCGAGTCGACCCATTGCTGCAGGCCGGCTAAAAAGATGGCGCATTATCCTGTGATTGACCGCACCTGTCACTGAGCTTGCTCATACGCGTGCACAAAGCTGCCCGCAAGGGTTGTCAGGCTCGGGCGGCGAGGTTCAAACTGCGGCCTTTGTCGCGGGCGGCCTACAGGCTGCCAAGCTTACAAGCCGGAGTACAGACTCCTGGCTCACTGACCTTTATAAGGGACCCGAAAATGGAACTGGTTGTAAAAAGCGTTAGCCCCGAAACGTTGAAAACCGCCACCCTCGTGGTCGCTGTCGGCGAAGGCCGCAAGCTCGGCGTTGCCGCCAAGCAACTGGACGAACTGAGCGGCGGCGCCATCAGCGCAGTCCTCAAGCGCGGCGACCTGGCCGGCAAGGTCGGCCAAAGCCTGCTGCTGCAAAGCCTGCCTAACCTTAAAGCCGACCGCGTATTGCTGGTGGGCGTTGGTAAAGACGCCGAACTGGGCGACCGTCCGTTCCGCAAGATCATCGCCGGCATCCTCAACACCCTCAAGGGCCTGGGCGGCACCGACGCGGCCCTGGCGCTGGACGAAGTCGTGGTCAAGGGCCGCGACAGCTACGGCAAGACCCGCCTGCTGGCCGAAAGCCTGCTGGACGGCGGCTACGTCTTCGACCAGTTCAAGAGCACCAAGGCCGAACCCCGCGCCCTGAAGAAAGTCACCCTGCTGACCATCAAGGCGGCCCAGGCTGAAGTCGAACGCGCCGTGACCCACGCCCAGGCCATCGCCGGCGGCATGGCGTTCACCCGTGACCTGGGCAACCTGCCACCGAACATCTGCCACCCAACCTACCTGGGCGAGCAAGCCAAGGCGCTGGGCAAGGAATTCAAGGGCCTGAAAGTCGAAGTCCTGGATGAGAAGAAGATCAAGGAACTGGGCATGGGCTCGTTCTATGCCGTGGGCCAGGGCAGCGACCAGCCGCCACGCCTGATCGTGATGCAATACAACGGCGGCAAGAAGTCCGAGAAGCCATTTGCCCTGGTCGGCAAAGGCATCACCTTCGACACCGGCGGCATCAGCCTCAAGCCGGGCCTGGGCATGGACGAGATGAAGTACGACATGGGCGGCGCCGCCAGCGTGTTCGGCACCCTGCGTGCCGTGCTGGAACTCAAGCTGCCGATCAACCTGGTGTGCATCCTGGCCTGCGCCGAGAACATGCCGAGCGGCGGCGCGACCCGTCCGGGCGACATCGTCACCACCCTCAGCGGCCAGACCGTGGAAATCCTCAACACTGACGCCGAAGGCCGCCTGGTGCTGTGCGACGCCCTCACCTACGCCGAGCGCTTCAAGCCGCAAGCCGTGATCGACATCGCCACCCTGACCGGTGCCTGCGTGGTTGCCCTGGGCGCCCACACGTCGGGCCTGCTGGGCAACAGCGACGAACTGATCGGCCAACTGCTCAGCGCCGGCCAGGCTGCAGACGATCGCGCCTGGCAACTGCCGCTGTTCGATGAGTACCAGGAACAGCTGGACAGCCCGTTCGCCGACATCGCCAACATTGGCGGCCCGAAAGCCGGCACCATCACTGCGGCGTGCTTCCTGTCGCGTTTCGCCAAGAACTTCAACTGGGCCCACCTGGACATCGCCGGCACCGCCTGGACCAGCGGCGGCAAGGACAAGGGCGCCACTGGCCGTCCGGTTCCATTGCTGACCCAGTACCTGCTGGACCGCGCCAAAGCCTGAAAATGAAGATCCCCGGGCGCTTGTAAAGCCGCCCGGGGCTCAGGAACCGCAATGACCCAAGTCGACTTCTATATATTGCCCAGCGCCGATCCTTCCGCGCGCCTGGACTTTGCCTGCAAGCTCACCGAAAAAGCCTGGCGCATGGGCCACCGTATCTACCTGCATTGCAGCGATGCCGCCCAGCGTGACGACCTCGACGCCCGCCTGTGGCGCTTCAAGGGCGAAAGCTTCGTGCCCCACGGTCCCGCCGAATCAGAACCGGAAGGCCTGGTGGTACTGGGTTTGGGCGACAGCTGCGGCGATCACACAGACCTGCTGGTCAACCTTGACCTGAAAGTACCGGCCTTCGCCAAGGGTTTCGCCCGCGTGGCGGAAGTGGTGGTGGAAGACCCGGCTATTCGTCAGGCCGCGCGGGAGAGTTTCCGTTTCTACCGCGAACAGGGCTATTCTCTGCAAGATCACCGGCTACAACGACTTTGAGCACACGATGGACACTCCAAACCCGCTAAAAGACTCTGACCACCTGCTGGACGACCTTGAGTCGATCCGCAAGCTGCTCGGTGATGATGACCTGCAACCGCCATTGCTGACCGATGCGGTCAACGGTGACGTACAAATTCCCCTGCTGTTCGATATGGTGGGTGGCAAGCCGGTTACGCCGGAACCTTTCGAAACGCCCGCGGTGCAAGCTGCGCCGGCTGCGGCTGTTGCCGTACCTGCCGCCGAAAAAGCCCCCGACGCCCTGCTGCTGCACCTGGACAACGAACTGCGCGCCGCCGCGCAACTGATCATGCAAGACGTGATCGACGATTTTGCCCCGCATATCGAAACCGAAATCAAGCGCCGGCTGGATGCGCGCATGGAACGGTTGTTGAGCCAGTACCAGAACTAGGGCTGACACATATCCCCTGTGGGAGCGGGCTTGCTCGCGAAGGGCGTGAACGATAACGCGTACATCCTGAATGAACGCGCCGCCCTCAGGTTTTTCGCGAGCAAGCTCGCTCCTACCCCTCTCCCCTATCCCCCGTTATACTTGTCGGCTTTCCTGAATTAATGCCAACTAGGGTCCCGCCGCGCATGGATAAGACCTACCAGCCGCACGCTATTGAAACTTCCTGGTACCAGACCTGGGAGTCCGAGAATTATTTCGCTCCGCAAGGCGCGGGCGATGCCTACACCATCATGATTCCGCCACCGAACGTCACTGGCAGCCTGCACATGGGCCATGGCTTCAACAATGCGATCATGGATGCCCTGATTCGTTTCCGCCGCATGCAGGGTCGCAATACCCTATGGCAACCAGGTACAGACCACGCCGGTATCGCCACCCAGATGCTGGTGGAACGCCAACTGGAAGCCACCGGCCAGAACCGTCACGACCTGGGCCGCGAGAAATTCCTCGAGAAAATCTGGGAATGGAAGGATCAGTCCGGCGGCAATATCAGCCGTCAGATCCGTCGCCTGGGCTCGTCCGTCGACTGGAGCCGCGAGCGCTTCACCATGGACGATGGCCTGTCGGAAGCCGTGAAGGAAGCCTTCGTGCGCCTGCATGAAGACGGCCTGATCTACCGCGGCAAGCGCCTGGTCAACTGGGACACCAAGCTGCACACGGCGATTTCCGACCTTGAAGTGGAAAACCACGACGAAAAAGGTTTCCTGTGGAACCTCAAGTACCCGCTGGCTGACGGCGCCAAGACCGCCGAAGGCAATGATTACCTGATCGTCGCCACCACCCGTCCGGAAACCATGCTCGGCGACGCCGCCGTCGCGGTCAACCCGAATGACGAACGCTACCAGGCGCTGATCGGCAAATTCGTCGAGCTGCCGCTGGTTGGCCGTCGCATCCCGATTATCGCGGACGACTACTGCGACCCTGAATTCGGCACCGGCTGCGTGAAAATCACGCCGGCCCACGATTTCAACGACTACGAAGTCGGCAAGCGCCACAACCTGCCGCTGCTGAACATCTTCGACAAGAACGCCGCTGTTCTGCCGGCCTGCCAGGTGTTCAACCTCGACGGCACGCTGAACGAGAGCATCGACGGCAAGATCCCGGCTGAATACGCCGGCCTCGACCGTTTCGAAGCGCGCAAGCAGATCGTTGCCGCCTTCGACGCTGCCGGCCTGCTGGTGAGCGTTGACGACCACGGCCTGAAAGTGCCGAAGGGCGACCGCTCCGGCACCATCATCGAGCCCTGGCTGACCGACCAGTGGTACGTGTCCACCAAGCCTTTGGCTGAGCCGGCGATCGCTGCCGTGGAAGACGGCCGCATCGCGTTCGTGCCGAAACAGTACGAAAACATGTACTTCTCGTGGATGCGTGACATCCAGGATTGGTGCATCAGCCGCCAGCTGTGGTGGGGCCACCGGATTCCGGCCTGGTACGACGAGTCGGGCAAGGTCTATGTGGGCCGCGACGAAGCCGAAGTCCGTGCCAAGCACAACCTTGGCGCGGACGTGGCGCTGCAACAGGACAACGACGTACTGGACACCTGGTTCAGCTCGGGCCTGTGGACGTTCTCCACCCTCGGCTGGCCGCAACAGACCGAATTCCTGAAGAAATTCCATTCCACCGACGTGCTGGTCACCGGCTTCGACATCATTTTCTTCTGGGTTGCCCGGATGATCATGCTCACCATGCACTTGGTGAAGAACGAAGACGGTACGCCGCAGGTACCGTTCAAGACCGTGTACGTGCACGGCCTGGTGCGTGATGGCCAGGGCCAGAAGATGTCCAAGTCCAAGGGCAACGTCCTGGACCCGCTGGACATCATCGACGGCATCGACCTGGAAACCCTGGTGCAGAAACGCACCTCGGGCCTGATGCAGCCGAAACTGGCGAAGAAGATCGAGAAGCAGACCCGCGACGAGTTCGCCGATGGCATCGCCAGCTACGGCACCGACGCCCTGCGCTTTACCTTCTGCTCGCTGGCGTCCACCGGTCGCGACATCAAGTTCGACATGGGCCGCGTCGAAGGCTATCGCAACTTCTGCAACAAGATCTGGAATGCCGCGCGCTACGTGCTGGATAAAGGCGAAGACTGCGGCCAGAACGGCGAGGCCATCGAGCTGTCCCTGGCGGACCGCTGGATCATCTCCCAGCTGCAGCGCACCGAAGCCGAAGTGACCCGTCAACTCGACCAGTTCCGCTTCGACCTGGCGGCGCAGGCCCTGTACGAGTTCATCTGGAACCAGTATTGCGACTGGTACCTGGAACTGTCCAAGCCCGTGCTGTGGGACGAGAACTCGCCGATCGAACGTCAGCGCGGCACCCGTCAAACCCTGGTGCGCGTACTGGAAGTGGCGTTGCGCCTGGCGCATCCGTTCATGCCCTTCATCACCGAAGAAATCTGGCAGCGCATCGCGCCGCTGGCGGGCAAAGACGGCAAGACCATCATGCTGCAACCTTGGCCGGTGGCCAACGAAGCCCGCATTGACGAGGCAGCCGAAAGCGATATCGAGTGGCTCAAGACCCTGATGATGGGTACGCGCAACATCCGCGCCGAGATGAATATCGGTCCGGGCAAGCCACTGGCCGTGTTCGTGAAGAACGCCAGCAGCGAAGACCTGCGTCGCCTCACCGAGAACGACGCGCTGCTCAAGAAGCTGGCGAAGCTGGAGTCGATCACCGTATTGGCCGCTGGCGAAGAAGCACCGCTGTCCGCCACTGCACTGGTGGGCGAGATGGAAGTGCTGGTGCCGATGGCCGGCCTGATCGACAAGGGTGCCGAACTGGCGCGCCTGGACAAGGAAATCCTGCGCCTGCAAGGCGAAGTGCAGCGGGTGGGCGGCAAGCTGTCCAACGCGGCGTTCGTCGACAAGGCTCCGGCTGAAGTGATCGAGAAAGAACGCGCCAAACTGGCTGAGGCTGAACAGGCTTTGGGCAAGCTGGCGGAGCAACACGCACGGATTTCCAGCCTGTAAGAGGCTGCCCGTGCGGAAAAAGAGACCTTCGGGTCTCTTTTTTTTGCTTGGAAAAACACCGCTATTTCTCTTTGGAAACCCGATCAATGTGGGAGCTGGCTTGCCTGCGATGGCATCGCCTCGGTCTGGCAGATACACCGAGTCACCTGCATCGCAGGCAAGCCAGCTCCCACATTTGACCGAGTTCGACCAAGGAATGTGTGACAATACCCGCCACTTTTGAAACAAACGCAGAATCGACGCAGCCCATGACCGCCCCCAGCACACCCAAAGCACCGCGCAAGAAGCCAAAATCCAATACGCCGGCCAAGCCCGTCGTTCCGCGCAAAGAGGCCACCTTGCACCCGCGTAACCGCCACCAGGGCCGTTACGACTTCCAGGCGCTGATCAAGACCACGCCCGAACTGGCGCAATTCGTGATCATCAACCCGTACGGCAAGGAAAGCATCGACTTTGCCAGCCCAGACGCGGTGCGGGTGTTCAACCGGGCGTTGCTCAAGGCGTTCTACGGCATCAATCACTGGGATATCCCGGCTGACTACCTGTGCCCACCGGTACCGGGGCGTGCCGACTACGTGCACTTCCTCGCCGACCTGCTGGCGAGCGTCAACGAAGGCGTGATCCCCCGTGGCGCGCCGGTGAAGGTGCTGGACATCGGCATGGGCGCCAACTGCGTCTATCCGTTGATTGGCTACAGCGAGTACCGCTGGAACTTCCTCGGCTCGGAAGTCGACCCGACCGCCGTGGCCGCCGCCAAGGCGATCGTGCAGTCCAACGGGCTGAACAAGGCCATCCAGCTGCGCCAGCAAACCAACCCCAAGCAGATCCTGCTGGGTTTGCTGGAGCCGGGCGAGCGGTTTGACCTGACCATGTGCAACCCGCCCTTCCACGCGTCCATGGATGAAGCGACCAAGGGCAGCGAACGTAAATGGCGCGCACTGGGCAAGGCTGATCCGAAACGCAAGTTGCCGGTGCTGAACTTCGGTGGCCAGTCGGCGGAGTTGTGGTGTGAAGGCGGTGAAGCGCGGTTCGTGACGCAACTGATCGCTGAAAGCGCGCATTTCCAGCACAAGGTGCTGTGGTTCAGCACGCTGGTGTCGAAAGCGTCGAACTTGCCGGCCATTCAGACAGCGCTGAAAAAGGCCGGTGTGCTGGAAAGCCAGGTAGTGGAGATGTCCCAGGGCCAGAAGCAGAGCCGCTTCGTCGCCTGGACGTTCCAGACCCCGAGCGAGCAACAGGTGTGGCGCCAGCGTTGGGCCCGTAAAGACTGATAAATCGCAGGCAACAAAAAACCGTGCCCGGATCGCTCCGGAGCACGGTTTTTTTTGCTGCGTCTTACTTGTTAACAGCGTCGGTCAGGCCTTTGGCCACAACCAGCTTGATAACTTTCTTGGCAGCGATTTCGATGGCAGCGCCAGTCGAAGGGTTACGGCCAGTACGGGCAGGACGCTCGGTCACTTTCAGTTTGCCAACGCCTGGCAGAGTGATTTCGCCGCCGTTTTCCAGCTGATCAGCAACGATCTGGCTCAGTTGGTCCAGCAGAGCACGCACGGTGGTTTTCGGTGCGTCTACAGCTTCAGCCAGATCAGCGATCAGTTGGTCTTTAGTAATAGCCATTGTGGTGTTCCTTCCCTATCAAATTCATTTGGATTGCAGAGTGCAGTGTCAGCCATCGAGCCCTGCCATCAAGGCCTGGCACCCAAGGGCTATAACCACGAAGATCGGGGTTATAGATACCTGAAACCGGGTTTGGTTCGACCTGACAAATGCTGAATGCACGCTTAACGCCCAGACTGCGCGTAAGACGGGGCAAAACTAGCACAGAGACGGGGAAATATCCGCCTCAACATACCCATTTGGTCAGCTTTATCGCTCTAAACCGTGAAAAAAAGGCATATGGCCCGTCGGATGGCGCTCAAAACGCCCTCCGAACAGCGCCATCCCCAGCGGGTGCGGTACACTGGCGACTTTTTCCGGGAGCCCCACCCCTCCCCTTCAACCAGCCGAGAAGCCCATGCCGATCCGTCATTGCATCGTCCACCTGATCGACAAAAAACCCGACGGCACACCCGCAGTTCTCCACGCCCGCGACTCCGAGCTTGCCGAGTCTGCCGCGATCGAGAACATGCTTGCCGACCTCAACGAGAGCTACAACGCCAAACAAGGCAAGGCCTGGGGCTTTTTCCATGCCGAGTCCGGCGCGCACCCGTTCAGCGGCTGGTTGAAGGAGTATTTCGACGGCGGCAAGGATTTCACCGCCTTCAGCCGCATTGCGGTGGAACACCTGCAGAAGCTGATGGAAGAGTCCAACCTCTCCACCGGCGGCCACGTGCTGTTTGCCCACTATCAACAGGGCATGACCGATTACCTGGCGATCGCCCTGCTGCACCACAGTGAAGGCGTGGCCGTGACCGACCAGCTGGACGTGACGCCGTCGCGCCACCTGGATCTTGGCCAACTGCACCTCGCCGCGCGCATCAACGTGTCCGAGTGGCAGAACAACAAGCAATCCAAGCAGTACATCTCGTTTATCAAGGGCAAGAACGGCAAGAAGGTCTCGGAGTACTTCCGCGACTTTATCGGCTGCCAGGAAGGCGTCGACGGCCCGGGCGAGACCCGCACCCTGCTCAAGGCCTTCAGCGACTTCGTCGAAAGCGAAGACCTGCCGGACGAATCCGCCCGCGAGAAAACCAAGACCCTGGTGGACTACGCCAGCAGCCAGGCCAAGCTCGGCGAGCCGATGGGCCTGGAAGAGCTGTCCGGGTTGATCGATGAAGATCGGCCAAAAGCCTTCTACGATCACATCCGCAACAAGGACTACGGCCTGTCGCCGGAAATCCCGGCGGATAAACGCACCCTCAACCAGTTCCGCCGTTTCACCGGGCGTGCCGAAGGCTTGTCCATCAGCTTTGAAGCGCACCTGCTGGGCGACAAGATCGAATACGACGAAGCCGCCGGCACCTTGATCATCAAGGGCCTGCCGACCCAGTTGACCGACCAGCTCAAGCGTCGCAACTGATGCTGGGCGGGGTTCTGAAGAAAGTCCTGCTGGTGTTGCTGGTGGTGGTGGTTTTCCAGAACTGGGGCAAGATCGAGCGGTTGTTCAACCCCTCCCAGGTGGTGCCGGAGCAGACACGCGCGGCAGCGCGCGTGGTGCTGTATTCCACCGAGTGGTGCGGCTACTGCAAACAGATCCGGCGCTTTCTGGATTCCAAGGGGATTCCCTACCAGGCGTTTGATATCGAGAAGGACGCCCAGGCGCGCAAGGCGTACGAGGCGTTGGGGGGCGGCGGGATTCCGTTTGTGGACGTGAACGGCACGCTGATTCGCGACTACAACCCGGAAGCGATCATGGCGGCCCTGAAGTAACTCACTCTGTAAAATACCGCAGATCAAATGTGGGAGCGGGCTTGCTCGCGAATGCGCTGGTTCAGTCAATACATCTGGCGACTGATACACCGCTTTCGCGAGCAAGCCCGCTCCCACATTGGGTTTGCGTACGCGTTAGAAATTGGCCTCCAGGGAAACCATCGCCGTACGCTCTTCACCCACGTTGTAATACGCCGAGCTGGCCGCCAGGCCATTTACCGGCGCCGAGTTGAACGACACGGTGCGCGCCGAGCTCAAGTATTCCTTATCAAACACGTTGAGCATCGAGAAGCGCAGCGCGGCCGACTTGAAGACCTTCTTGTCCACCGGCAGGTAGATACCGGCGTTGAGGTCGAACACGGTGCGCCCGGAGATTTTCTCGTTGTTGGTCAAATCACCGTAGAACGCCCCGACATACTTGCCGGCAATGTTGCCGTAGTAGCGCTTGTCGTCGTAACCAAACACCAGGTTGAGCATGTTTTCCGGCACGTTGGCCAACTGGTTGCCCTTGGTCGGCAACAACACGTTCTTGCTGACAAAGTCGTCCTGCTGCTCGGACTTGGTATAGGTGTACGACGCGTAGTAGTTGAAGTTGTACGGCAGCAGGCCGCTCCACTCCAACTCCAGGCCTTTGTTGGTCACGTCACCGACGTTGGCCATCACGTAGTCACCGTTCAAGTCGGTGGTCGACAGCTGACGGTCCTTGAAGGTGATGTAGAACAGAGTGGCGCTCAGGGCCATTTTCTCTTCGGTGTAGCGCCAGCCCAGCTCCTGGTTCCAGCTCAGCTCGGGGTTGAGGTTGAGCGAGTCACCCTTGTTGTACAGCACGTAGTTCTGCGGTGTGCGCATGTTGCGAGTGACGTTGTAGAACGCCTGGTTGCTCTCGTCGACCTGGTACTTGGCGCTGAAGTTCGGCAGGAACTGATGGTAGCGGGCGTTACGCTTTTCCGGCTTGTCGTACAGGCTACCGAGGTTGTCGCCGTCACGCTCGACGTACTGGTACGCCAACCCGCCGACAAAGCTCAGGTCTGGCGTGGCTTGCCAGCTGTCCTGCACCCACAGCTTCTGGGCCGGGGTCACGGTGTATTGATGACGCCCCTGGACAGTCTTGCCGTTCTTGTCGACCACCTGGCCGCCGCTGTTGTAATCGCCCCAGACGTCGTCCGGTGCACCTTCGCTGTTGATCCCGATATACGGCTGGGTCTGGCGCTGGCGAGCGCGCTCGTACCAGTAGCCGTAATCCAGGCTGTGCTCCTCGTTGATGTCCCATTTCATTTTGACCGTCACGCCAGGGCGCCAGGTTTCGGTCCACGAGGGGCGATAGTAGTTGGCCGACTTGAGGTTGCTCAGGTCGTAGTTGCCACTCTTGTCGGACTTCGGCCCCAGGTTGGTCGCGGTCTGGCCGCTGAAGCTGCCGCCGTTGCCCCAGTAGTAGTAAGGCGCAACCGTCAGGGCCAGGTCATCACGCAGGCGCCAGCGCTGGGTGAAGGTGGTCATGACACTTTCGAAAGGGTTGCGGTTGAGCTTGTAGGAAGACGACAGCAAGCCGTTTTTGTAGACCGGGGTTTCCGAGTAATCCAGGCGCCGCCCCTGTTGTTGGAACTGGGCCTTGCTCAGGGTGTTGTAGTTGTAGTTTTCCTGCTTGTTGTACTTCATGGTGAAGTTGCTGGAGTTGCCATTGTCGTCTTCGAACAGCGTGCTCCACTCCACCTTGTCACCGCGCACAGTGCCCTTGCCGCGCCACTTGTCGCCTTCGGTGTGAGAGGCCGAGACCCAGCTCTTGAAGCCGCCCAGGTCGCCGGTGTTGAGCCGTGCGAAGGACTTTGTCAGGTTGTTCGAGCCGATGGATTGTTTGACGAACAAGCCTGGCTCTTTGGTCGGACGGATTGTGACCATGCCGATGTTGCCGCCGCTGGAACCAATGTGTGGGCCATCCGCTTCGGAGGAGCCCTGGGTGACAAATACTTCGCCGACGTTTTCCGGGTCGCCCAATTGGTTGGCGTAAACACCGTAGCTGCCGGAGTCGTTGATCGGCACGCCGTCCATGGAAACCCCGACCTGGTCGGAGTTCATGCCGCGCATGGTGAAGCTGGTGCCGCTCATGCCGCTGGCGTCGTCGTTGGAAACGTTGATTCCCGGGGTGTACTTGAGCTTGTCGATGGCGTTGGCCGTCGGGGACATTTCGTCCATGGCTTCCTTGGTCACCGTGGACCGGGCCTTGGCACTTTCTTCCTGAATCATGTGGCCGGTGCCCAGGGTACGTTCGCCGGCGACGTGCACCGAACCGACATCCTGGGAATCGTCTGCCAGAACCAGCGGCGCAAAGCCGCCCAGGCCCGATGCTAAAAGCAGGGCATAGAGTTTGTTGTAGGTCACGAGTAGATCCCTTACATGCATCTATCTGTTGTTATGGGGGAGGTATTGGCGATCTCGGCTGGGTGAACAGCGCCGCCAATCTTCCTGACCACCTGCTCAGGAATCCGAGGATCATCCGTGCATCACGTAACGATTTGGTTACAGGTTTTGGCGATTGCGATGAAGGTTAAATGAAAGGTCCACACACACGGATGTGCCAAGGCATGGGGATTTTCAAGGGAAGGTGGTGCAAGTAATGACAGCGCCACGCCATTGCGGCGTAGCGCTCTGTATCTAGCGCAATACGATCATCCGACCGAGCAGCGAGTGTTGTTCAAACCCCAAGACCGCCTGCAACGCATTGAGCACCGCCTGGGGGTCCTTGCTCGGGAAACTGCCGCTGACACGCCGGGCGCCGAGGTCTTCGTTGAGCAGCAGAATACGCCCGGGGTAGTAGCGACCGAGGTCTTGCACCACATCGGCCAGTGGTGCCTTGTAGTAATTGAGCCAACCGTCACGCCAGGCCAGGCGCGATTCGCTGTCGACCGCGTGCAGCTCATCGGCGACACCGTCGGCATAGGCCACTTGCTGGCCGGCCGTCAGAATCTGTTGCTGAGCATACTTCGACGCCGTTACCCCAACCCGACCGGACAACACCGTCACCTGCGCACCTGCCGGTTGCAGGCGCACCTCAAACTGCGTGCCGAGCACCCGTGCTTCGCCGCTGCCGGCCTCGACCACAAAGGATTCGCCAGTGTGGGTCACACTGAAAAAACCGGCGCCACGGCGTAGCTGGATATGGCGCTCGCCATGCTTGAAATCCACTGCGATCGCACTGTCGGCGTCCAGGGTGACCTGGCTTTGATCGGCCAGGGTCACGGTCTTCACCTCACCCGGCGCGGTGACGTAATCCGCGCCGAAGTCATCGACCCAGCGTGACGGCTGCCAGCCGGCGCCCATCGAGATCATCACCAGCAGGCAGGCGGCCATGGCCAGGGCACCAGACCAGCGCCGCACGCTGGAGCGTTTCGAGGTATTCATCGCGTTCAAGTAACCCTGCAGCGCCAGGGCATCCTCATCCGCCAACGTTCTGGCCGGTACTTCACTCAATTCCCACAGCACCTGGGCCTGGGCGTAGGCTTCCACATGCGCAGGATCGGCCCGCAGCCAACGGCTGAACGTGGCCTGGTCGCCACTGCTGGGTTGGTCATGCAACAGGCTCAACCAGGCCAGTGCGGCCTGTTCCTGGTCGGGCGTCGGGGTGACGCGGGCAGTGGCGTTCACGGGGCTTTCCTTGGCGATGGTTCACGAAGGCTGGCCTTGCAGGCTTCGAGGGCACGCATCATATGTTTTTCCACGGCGCTTTGGGACAGGCCCATGGCCTTGGCGATTTCCGCGTACTTGCGGCCATGGATGCGGTTGAGCAGGAAAATCTGCCGGGTACGTTCCGGCAGGCTGCGCAAGGCTGCTTCAACGTGACGCAGATCATTGCCCGCCTCCAGCGCGGCCTGGGGTTCGCAGCCCTGGTTATCCTGTTGTTCCGGCAGCCAGCCTTCGCTGCTGCGCACCCGGGCGCCTTCGCTGCGCAGGTGGTCGATGGCGATATTGCCGGCGCAGCGCAGCAGGTAGGTGCTGAGCTCCTCGACCTGCACCAGCGGCCGGCGCCAGAAGCGCAGGAACAAATCCTGCACCAGGTCCGCCGCCGTCGCACGGCAGCCCACGCGGCGGCTGACCAGCGCTTCCATCTGCGAGCGCTGGGACAGGAACACCTGCAGGAAATGCGCCCGTCCGCCCGCCGCGTCTGCGTGCTGCTCTGGATGTTCGGGGGGCGTGGTGATCATCAACGATGGACTCAAAGGGTCGCGAAGGCCGCAACCGGACTGGCCAGCAGGCCGAGGCCCGCCAGGATCAAGGCCAGCCTTGGCCGATACGGCAACAGCAACACCAGCAACAACCCGCTGAGCATCAAGACCGCGCACCACTCCACCAACCCCTGGCTCCACCCGGTCGCGAGCACCGCCGGCCAGATCGAGACAATCAACAGCAGCCAGCCGCCCACGCGCAAACCCAGGCGCCGACGAGGCGAAGGTTTACTGTGCAGCAGTTCGCCATGGTGCCGGTCCATGGACAGGCACAACGCGGTAAACCCTGCGTAACACAGCAATAGCGCCAGGAGCATTCAGTTCACCTCGCCCTTGAGGGTCAATGGCCGGGCACGTTCGGCCTTGGGCTGAGGGACGCGGCGGTGCTGCATTTTCCAGGCAGCCCAGGCGAGGAACACACCGCTGCCCAGGCACGTCAGGTCAAAACCGGCCATGGCCCAGTCGCCGTTGGCCAGAGACACACCCAAATGCTGGGTCGTGGTCAGCGCGTTGAGCACCGGCACGCCGATAAACAGCAGCGCGCCCACACTCAATTGCTCAACCCAGCCGCGGCGCCCCTGGCGAACAATCGCGTGCAGGACGCTCAAGCCCCAGGCAATAAAGAAGGCTTGTACTTCCCAGTCCGAGCGCCCGGCAAAGCTGGCTGGTAACAGGCGGTTGGCCCAGAAGAATGCAGCGATGGCGATCATCAAGCCGGACATGCTGGCGATGTTCAGCACTTCCACCAGCCGCAGCTCAAAGGGCATCACACCGGTTTTGGTGTGCTTGAGCTGACGCTTGCCCAGCCACATCACCAGCCCGGTGCCGATCATTGCCGTGCCCGCGAGGCCGCAGATGAAATACAGCCAGCGCAATACCGGGCCGGCGAAATGGCCCATGTGCAAACCGTAGAAGCTGCCACCAATCGCCGCCGGCAGCGACTGCTCGCCGCTCACCCGCAACAGTTCGCCGGTAGTGCCGTTGAATGAGACGGTGCTGCCAAAGTCATGCACCACTCGATCCGACCCGGCGCGGAACACATTGACCGAGGCGTTTACATCGCTTGGATTATTCACCACCAGCCGTCCGACATGCCCGCCGGCCCATTGCCCGCGCGCCTGCTCGTACATCGGGCCCAGTGGCAGCAATTGCCCCGGCTGGCCGAGGGCCGGCGCATTATCGGTGGCCGGAAACACATCGTTGAAGAACGCACGGGTGTCGTTGCCGTAGGAAGCGAGGATGCTCGCCGGCATCACCATGCTCATGAAAATCACCAGGCTGCTGTAGGTGATCATCAAGTGGAACGGCAACACCAGCACGCCCACGGCGTTGTGCCCGTCGAGCCAGGAACGCTGGCCCTTGCGCGGGCGGAAGGTGAAGAAGTCCTTGAAGATTTTCTTGTGGGTGATGATCCCGGTGATCAGCGCCACGAACATCACCATCGCGGCGATGGTCGACAGCCAGCGGCCCCACGGATAGGGCATTTGCAGCTGGAAGTGGAAACGATAGAAGAATTCGCCGCCCATGCTTTCCCGGGCGTGGACCGGCTGGCCGCTGACGGGATCGAGGAGTTTCTCGACGAAATTGCCGCGTTTGCCCGGGTCGACCTTGTCTTGCCACATCACCGACAGGCCCGGCTCACGGCTGCTTGGCAAGGTGATAAACCAGCGCGCGGCATTGGGCGCCTGGTGTTGCAGATAGGTTTGGGCGGCGGCCAGGCTACGGGCGTCATCGACGGGATGCGCCTGCACTTCGGGCTGCATCCAGTGGGTAATTTCGTCCTTGAAATACGACAGGGTGCCCGTCAGGAAAATCGCAAACAGCAGCCAGCCAAAGATCAGCCCGGCCCAGGTGTGCAACCAGGCCATGGCCTGGCGGAAGCCCTCTTTCATGTGCGCGCCATCCAGTACGCCAACCCGGCGAACGTGGCCATTATCGCGCTGGGCAGCAACACGCCAAACCAGGCGCGCCAGGCCGTGCGGCAGGCGAAGCACCAGATGACCGCCAACAGGTAGAACACAAACGAACTCAGCATGCCGCTGATCACCGCATCGGCGCGGCTGGTGGGCAGCCACAGCGTCATGCACACGCTGGCCAGCGAGGCCAGCAGGTAACCGCCGACCACAGCCGCCAGCACCCGCGACGTCACGGCAAGACGGTAGGAAACGGGAAGTGAGGTTTTGCGTTTCATGCACAAGGCGCCAGGTTGGTCAGTGCGCAATATTAATGATAAAGGTTCTCATAAGCAAAAGAGAACGCATCACTGGCAATTGCCGAACCCGCCTGCGCGCCCTACAATGCGAACAATTCTTGTTCTCTAAAGCATGCCCATGCTGCCGGAGTGTGCGCGTTGCAGCCGTCCAACACCGTCGAAGTCCTGTACCACGACCATCACCACTGGCTTACCGGCTGGTTGCGACGCAAGCTCGGCTGCCCGGAAAGCGCCGCCGACCTGGCCCAGGACACCTTCATCCGCGTGCTCACCGCACGGGAAACACCGACGCTGATCGAACCTCGCGCCTTCCTCACCACCATCGCCAAGCGTGTGCTGTGCAACCATTACCGCCGCCAGGACCTGGAGCGCGCCTACATCGACGCCCTGGCGCAAATGCCCGAACACGTGGCGCCGTCGGAGGAAGAGCGGGCAATCATCCTGCAAACCCTGATGGAGCTGGACCAGTTGCTGGATGGCCTGGCGCCCCTGGTCAAACGCGCGTTCCTGCTGTCCCAGCTCGACGGCCTGACCTATGCGCAAATCGGCGCGGAACTGGGCATCTCCATCGCCACGGTCAAGCGCCATCTGAATAAAGCGGCGATGCGCTGCTACTTCGCCCTATGAGTTTCTCAACGCAAGTCGCCGAACAAGCGGTGCACTGGCTGATGGAAATGCAGCAGGGCCCGCTCAACCCACGCAAACAGGCGGCCTGGCAACAGTGGCTGGACGCCCACAGCGAACATCAGCGGGCCTGGGAGCACATCCAGCGAGTGAATCAGCGCTTGCGCGGGATGCCATCACCCCTGGCCCACGCCGCCTTGAATGCACCGAAATCCAACAGTCGTCGTCAGGCCCTGAAGTTGTTGCTGATACTCGGCGCCGGGTCGGCAGCGGCCTGGGGTTTGCGCCAGCAACATATATTGCCGCCGTTGAGTGCCGACTACCGCAGCCCCATCGGCCAACGGCGCAAGTTCCAGCTGGCGGATGGCAGCCAGTTGCAGCTCAACACCGGCAGTGCGGTGGATGTGCATTTTGAGGGCCAGCAACGCTTGATCCGCCTGCTCGAAGGCGAAATCCTGCTGACCGCCAAACCCGGCAACGCCCCGCTGCGGGTCATCACGTCCCAGGGCCTGCTCAGCGCCCAGGCCGCGCGGCTGAACGTGCGGCAATTCAACGATCACACACAACTGGCGGTGTTTGATGGGCACGTTGACGTGATGCCCAACACCTATAGCGGTTTGCCGCTGACCGTCGAAAAAGCCCATCAAGTCAATTTCACCCGCAAAGGCTGGGACACCGCCCGCCCCACCGACGCCGGCAGCGGCGCCTGGGCCGACGGCATGCTGGTGGCGGCCCACATGCGCCTGGAAGATTTCCTCGCCGAATTGAGCCGTTATCGCCGTGGCCAGCTCAATTGCGACCCGCAGGTGGCCAACCTGCTGATTTCCGGCAGCTACCCGCTGGACGACAGCGAACGAATCCTGGACCTGCTGCAAGTCAGCCTGCCGGTCAGGGTTCGGCGGTTTACCCGCTACTGGGTCACTGTCGAAGCGCGTGCCTGAAATATTTTCAAACCCCGTGAGCCGTTTTCCGCACCTCGCGTGACAGAGAAGGAAAGCCACCTTGATCCTTCCTTCTCAGGACCGCACTTCATGCCCCAGCAACCGACTCGCCTGACGCCACTCGCCCGCACCCTGCGCCACTTGTTGCTGGGGGCCAGCCTCAGTTTCAGCACCGTTCCCTACGTAATGGCGGCCGACGCCAAGCCCTACCGCATCGCCCCTACGTCACTGGAAGCGGCGCTGAATCAATTTGGCCGGGAAGCCGGCGTGCTGATTTCATTTGGCTCGGACGTGACTGCCGGCGTGCAAAGCCACGGCCTGTCGGGCAACTACACCGCTGAAGAAGGCTTGAATGCGTTGCTCAAAGGCACCGGCCTGCAAGCCCGTGCCGAGGGCAACAACGCCTTCAGCCTGCAACCGGCGAATGCTCCGGCCACCCTCGAATTGGGCACCTCCAACGTGGTCGGCGACTGGCTGGGGGACGCGGCGCAAACCAACGTCTTCGAGCACCCTGGCGCCCGGGACGTGATCCGCCGCGAAGAATTCGAACGCCAGGGCGCCACCCAGGCCCGCGACGTGCTCAACCGCATTCCCGGGGTCAACGCCCCGGAAAACAACGGCACCGGCAGCCACGACATGGCGCTGAACTTCGGCATTCGCGGGCTCAACCCACGCCTGGCCTCGCGCTCCACGGTCTTGATGGACGGCATCCCGGTGCCGTTCGCGCCGTATGGCCAGCCGCAGTTGTCGTTCGCGCCCATCAGCATGGGCAACATGGATGCCGTGGACGTGGTACGCGGCGGCGGCGCAGTGCGTTATGGCCCGCAGAACGTCGGCGGCATCGTCAACTTCGTCACGCGCGCGATTCCCGATGCGCCAACGGTGAAAGGCGGCCTGCAAACCGAAACCAGCCCGTCTTCCAGCCACGATGGCTTCAAGACCACCGGCAACCTGCTGGCCGGCGGCACGGCGGACAACGGCCTGGGCGGCGCGATCCTGTATTCCGGCACCCGTGGTGGTGATTGGCGCGAGAACAGCGACACCCGCATCGACGACCTGATCCTCAAGGGCAAATACCAGCTGGACGACGCCAACAGCTTCAACGCCATGGCGCAGTACTACGAAGGCAAAGCCGATATGCCCGGTGGTTTGAGCACTGCGGCCTACAAGGCCGACCCGTATCAGTCCACCCGCCCCTACGACCAGTTCTGGGGCCGGCGTACCATGTTCAACGCGGGCTATCGCTACCAGGAAGATCGCCGGGAATTCACGGTCAACAGCTTCTTCACCACCACCCTGCGCAGCGGTTACCTGGACCAGGGCAACTTCCTCTCCCTGTCGCCCCGCGAGTATTGGGTACGCGGCCTGGAAACCCGTTTCGCCCAAGGCTTCGACCTCGGCCCAACCAGCCACGAAGTCGGCGTGGGCTACCGCTACATCAACGAGGCCGGCCACGAACTGCGCTACCGCACGCCGATTTCCGCCAATCAGCAACTGCCGACCACCGACAGCCGCAACGACCGCGACACCCGAGGCAGCACCGAAGCCAATGCGTTCTTCGTCGACGACCGGATAGATATCGGCAAGTGGACCATCACCCCGGGCATCCGCTACGAGATGATCGAGTCCCAGCAGACCAACAACCTCAGCAACGTCAAATACAAAGGCGACTACAACACCGCCCTGCCGGCGCTGAACGTGCTCTACCACCTGACCGACGACTGGAACCTCTACGCCAACACCGAAGGTTCGTTCGGCAGCGTGCAGTACAGCCAGATGCCCAACCGCGTGACCAGTGGCGAAGTGAAGCCGGAAAAAGCCCGCACCTGGGAACTCGGCACACGCTATGACAACGGCACCTTGCGCGCCGAGATCGGCGCGTTCCTGATCAACTTCGACAACCAGTACGACAGCAACCAGACCAACGACACCGTGATCGCCCGCGGCGAAACCCGCCATCAGGGCATCGAGTCCAGCATCAACTACGCCCTCGACGGCTTGAGCCCGGCGCTCGCCGGTTTTGATGTGTACGCCACCTACGCCTACGTCGACGCCACCATCCGCGAAGACGGCCCTAACAAAGGCAACCGCGTACCCTTCTCCTCCAAGCACAAGGGCACCCTGGGTGTGGGTTACACCGAAGGTCGCTGGAAGTTGAACGTGGACAGCAGCTACCAGAGCAGCCAGTTTGCCGACAACGCCAACACTGAAGCAGAAAGTGCTGATGGCAGCACCGGACGCATTCCTGGCTACATGCTGTTCAGCAGCCGCGCGGCGTACGACTTTGGCCCGCAGCTGTCGGATTTGAACGTGGCGGTGGGTGTGAAAAACATCTTCAACAAACAGTACTACACCCGCTCGTTTGACGATAACAACAAGGGCAAATACGTCGGCGAGCCGCGCACGCTGTATGTGCAGACGTCCATCGCGTTCTGATCAACTGCCCGCCAGGCACGACGGTGTGCCGGCCACCAACGCGTCGATGGCGCACCGGGTCTTGGCCGGCATGTGCGTCGCCGTGGGCCAGATGACATGGATCGGCATCGGTTGCTCGCGGTGGCCCGGCAGCACCGCCTGCAATTGCCCGCGCAACACGTAGTGGGCGATCAGCCAACTGGGCAACCAGGCCAGGCCGACCCCGGCGATGGCGGCATCGGCCACGGCCTGCAGGTCATCGAGGATCAACGGCGAGGCGACTCGCTCGCGGTGCGGGGCATTGCTGCGATAGGCAATGCCCCGGTGCCCGGCCAGGTCGTCGATGGAGTCAATACGAGGTGTGCGCTGCAAGTACGCGGGTGACGCCGCCAGGGCAATCGCCTGTTCGCCGAGGCGACGTGCACTCAAGCGGTCGGTGTCAGGCAATGCGCCAATGCGCACCGCCAGGTCGAAGCCTTCCTGGGCCAGGTCGATCAGTCGGTCGGAAAAGGAAATTTCAATCTCCAGTTGTGGAAAACGGTCCATCAGCCCCCACAACGCAGGCGCCGCATAGTGGTGACCGAACGCCAAAGGCAAGCTGGCCCTTAACCGTCCACGTGGCTGCTGACGGCCACTTTCCAGCACGGATTCAGCCGCTTCCAGCTCTGCCAGTGCACGCAGGCAATGCTCGTAATAGGCCTGCCCGTCCTCGGTCAAACGCTGGCGCCGGGTGGAGCGTTGCAACAGCGACGTCCCCAACCGCGCCTCCAGCCGCGCCAGGCCTTTGCCCACCGCCGAGCGCGTGAGGTTCAGCCGTTCGGCGGCCTCCGTCAGATTGCCGCTCTCGACGATCTGCAAAAACAGTTCAACACCATCAAAACGCGGAGTGGCCATGGTCGTTTGTCGCCCTATATTCCCTTATCACAGGAAGAAGTATCGCTAATAAAGAATCAGATTCCCGTGAAAATGACACCTTCCCCCATTGAAAGGAAGAGGCCATGCCACCCGACGCCGTTGTATCTGCCATCAACCCGCCACGTACCGCCCGGGACGGCCTTGCGCTCACCGCCGTGTGCCTGGTGGCGCTGATGTTCGGGCTGGAGATTTCCAGCGTGCCGGTCATCCTGCCCACCCTTGAGCAGCAACTGGGCACCGGCTTTCAGGACGCCCAATGGATCATGAACGCCTACACCCTGGCCTGCACCAGCGTGCTGATGGCCGCCGGCACATTGGCCGATCGTTTTGGCCGCCGACGCATGCTGGTGCTGTGCCTGTGGGTATTCGGGCTGGCTTCGCTCGCCTGCGGGCTGGCGAACGATGCGTCCACGCTGATCGCGGCGCGTTTTGTCCAGGGCGTGGGTGGCGGGGCGATGATGATCTGCCAGTTCGCGATCCTGTCGCACCAGTTCCGCGAGCCGGCGACCCGGGCCCGGGCCTTTGCGGTGTGGGGCGTGATCGCCGGGGTGGGCCTGGGTTTCGGGCCGATGGTGGGGGCATTGATCCTGGCGGTGGCGGATTGGCGCTGGGTGTTCCTGGTGCATGTGCCGTTGACCTTGTTCACCCTGGTGTTGCTGCGCATCAGCGTGCAGGAATCCCGTGACCCGGCGGCCCATCGCCTCGATATAGCCGGTATGGCCACCCTCACCCTGGCAGTGTTCGCCCTGGTCTATTTCATCACCCAGGGCACCGAGAGCGGCTTTGCCACCCCGGCCATGCTCGGTTGGGCCGGGTTGTCGGTGGGCAGCCTGTTGTTGTTCGTGGTTGTCGAGCGGCGCAGCCCGCATCCGATGTTCGACTTCTCGGTGTTTCGCATCCCGCGCTTCAACGGCGCACTGATGGGCTCGATCGGCATGAACTTCAGCTTCTGGCCCTTCATGATCTACCTGCCGCTGTATTTCCAGGCCGGCCTGGGCTACGACACCATGCTCACCGGGCTCGCCCTGCTCGCCTATACCCTGCCCACGTTGGTGGTGCCGCCGCTGGCTGAACGCCTGGCCCTGCGCTATGGCGCCGAACGCATCATTCCATTGGGCCTGGGCCTGATGGGCGTGGGGTTTGTGACAATGGCGGCGATCAATCATAGCGGCCAGCCCAGTGTGGTATGGGTCCTGATCGCCTGTGGGATTGCCGGCAGCGGCTTGGCGTTTACCAACTCGCCCACCACCAACACCACCACCGGATCAGTTTCATCCGACCGCGCGGGGATGGCCTCGGGCATCGACTTCAGTGCAAGGCTGATCACCCTGGCGCTGAATATCGCGTTGATGGGGTTGGTGTTGATACTCGGGATCGCTCATTACCTGGCTGGCATATTGCCTGGCACGGCACAGTTGGCCACCCTCAGTCAGGACATCGCCGCCGGCAGGCTGGACGTGTTGCCGCAGGGCCCACTGATCGCCCAGGCCGCGCTGCGCAACGGTGCGGGCTGGGCCATGTTGTATGCCGGCGTTGGAGCGTGCGCACTGGCGGCCTTGAGCGCCTGTTTTTTCCGGCGCAGCCCGCGCTGACCTTTTGCGCATAAAAAAACGGGCCTGCATCTGCAGGCCCGTTTTCAGTGGGGTTGAAAAAAGTATCAGCTATCAGCCGTTAAGCGCAGCCTGTTCGTTTTCCAGGAATTCCTCTTCTAGCTCGGCCTCGTCGGCCTTGGTATTGGGCAGGCTTTGACCCGCGGCGCGTGGTTTGCCGCGCAGTTTGCCGTACAGATGCTCCAGGGCATGCTCCAGCTTGGTCGCTGCGCCATCGATCGCCTGTTCCAGCGTATCGGCTTTATGGAGGACCGAAAGCGGTTGATGGCCTTTTGGCCGTGCTTCCAGTCGGCAACTCAGATCGTGTGGGCCGGGCTTGTCACCGTTCTCGTCCCGCAGGTAAACCTCGACGCGGGTCAGATCTTCTTCGTAACGTTCGAGCGTGCTCTCAATGGTGGTACGTACCCACTCCTCCAGTCGGATGCTGCTTTCAATATGGTTATCGCTATTGACTTGGATTTGCATAGTTTTCCCTTATTTCAGCTAGCTCGCCGAAGGCCATTCCTGCTTCACCGGATGGGTGAAAACCATGACCTCCTGATTACACAATTGAGCAGACAGAGGAACATTTCAACCCCTTTGCAAAGATAAATCCCACATTACAAATTAACCCTGACTACAACCAAAAACGCTGTTAGGGTGGGGAGTTGGTTACATCTTCTTACCGCCAACTTCCTTACAATTGCCCCTCTCCCAACGGGTGCAATCCGCGAAAAATCTCCGCTTCCTCCACCAGCCAGTCATGCACCGCCCGCACGCCCGGATGGCTCAACGCACCCGGCGCGTACAGCAGCACATAGCGTTTGTGGTTGGGAACGGCGAGGCCGAATGGCACGATCAAGGTGCCGCGTTCCAGTTCGTCATTGAGCAAGGTTCGCCGGGCAATCGCCACGCCCATGCCCGCAATCGCCGCCTCGATGGTCAGGTGGTTGCGGTTGAAGGTATGCCCGCGCCGTACGTCGGCGGCGTCATAGCCGATGGCGTTCAGGTAGAACTCCCACTCTGCGTACTCATAACTCCCACGCCAGGCAGTGATGTCGTGCAGCAGCGGGAAATGCACCAGGTCAGCGGGGCCATGCAGTGGCGGTCGCCCCCGCAGCAGGCTCGGTGCGCACACCGGGAAAATCTGCTCGTCCAGCAAGGCTGTGGATAACAAGCCGGGATAGCTGCCGTCGTTAAGGTCGATGGCCAGGTCGAAGTCGCCCTCGTGCAGGGCGACGCTGCTGTCTTCGGCAACCATGCGCAACTGGATATCCGGGAAGCGCTGCTGCAAACGCGGCAAACGCGGGGTCAGCCATTTGCCGAGAAACGACGGGATCGAACGCAGGCGCAAGGTGCCGCTGATCATCCCGGCGTCCAGCCGCTGCAGCTCGGCATCGATGCTGCCATAGGCCTCGCCCACGGTGATCGCCAACCGCTGGCCCTCTGCACTCAGCTCAACCCCGCGTGCGCGCCGATGGAACAGGCGAAAGCCCAGGCGCTCCTCCAACTGACGGATTTGCTGGCTGACCGCGCCCGGGGTGATGTGCAGTTCCTCGGCGCAACGGGTGAACGACAAATGCCGTGCCGCGCAGGAAAAAACGTGCAACCAGACGTAGGTCTGGCCATGAAGCGGGCGAGCCATAGGGTTTAGTCCTGCTAAAGGGTGTCTTAGGATAATTCGTTGGTCAGTGCCGATCCAGAGGCTCAGTATCGCGCCGATTCCGCTTGTCCTACAAAACATGGCAGCGATTTCTACTCCATTGCTTGTAAGGGTTTAGCATGGCTATCAGTGTTTTCGATCTATTCAAAGTGGGCATCGGTCCTTCCAGCTCCCATACCGTCGGCCCGATGCGGGCCGCGGCGACCTTCGTCCAAGCGCTGATCGACCAGCAATTGCTCGACGAAACCCGTCGCGTAGAGGTGCGTTTGTACGGCTCGCTGTCCGCCACCGGTGTCGGCCACGCCACCGACCGCGCCTGTGTGATGGGCCTGATGGGCGAATGGCCAGACAGCATCGACCCCACCAGCATCGGCCCACGCATCCAGCAACTGCGCGAGTCCGGCCAATTGCTGCTCGGCGGCCGCACGTCGATTGCCTTCAACTGGCAACACGACCTCCTGCTGCTGGACGAAAGCCTGCCCTACCACCCCAACGCCATGTCCCTGCATGCCTACGGCGAAAACGGCCCGTTGAGCGAGCAAACGTACTACTCGGTGGGCGGCGGTTTCATCATCGAAGCGGCAGAAGCCGAGTCCGGCATCGCGCCTACCAGCGAAGTGCAATTGCCCTACGACTTTTCGAGCGCCGTCGAACTGCTGGCCTTGTGCAACAAGCACGGCCTGCGGGTTTCCGAGCTGATGATGGCCAACGAGCGGGCCTGGCGCAGCGATGCCGAGATCCGCAGCGGCCTGCTGCATATCTGGTCGGTGATGCGTGAATGCGTCGAACAAGGCCTGCGCCACGAAGGCATCCTGCCCGGCGGTCTGGATGTGCCACGGCGCGCCGCGAAATTGCACCGCAGCCTGCTGGAAATCGGCAAACCCAACGTCATCACCTCGACCTTGTCGGCCATGGAATGGGTCAACCTGTTCGCCCTCGCCGTCAACGAAGAAAACGCCGCCGGCGGGCGCATGGTGACGGCGCCGACCAATGGCGCGGCGGGAATCATCCCGGCGGTGCTGCACTACTACATGAAGTTCAACCCGGACGCGTCCGACGATGACGTGGTGAATTTCTTCCTGGCTGCCGCCGCCGTCGGCATCCTCTGCAAGAAAAACGCCTCGATCTCCGGCGCCGAAGTCGGCTGCCAGGGCGAAGTGGGTTCCGCCTGCGCCATGGCCGCTGCCGGCCTTGCAGACGTGCTCGGCGCATCCCCGGAGCAACTGGAAAACGCCGCCGAAATCGGCCTGGAACATAACCTGGGGTTGACCTGCGACCCGGTTGGCGGGTTGGTCCAGGTGCCGTGCATCGAGCGCAACGCCATCGCCGCGGTCAAGGCGATCAACGCCACGCAAATGGCCCTGCGCGGCGACGGCAAACACTTCATCTCCCTGGACCGGGTGATCCGCACCATGCGCGACACCGGCGCCGACATGCACGACAAATACAAAGAAACTTCACGGGGCGGCCTGGCCGTCAGCTGGGTGGAGTGCTGATCGGAGCACTCCTGCCGCCCCAACGTGAGCCCGCGCAAAAATAATAACGAGGCAATAACGATGACCGATGTACGTACACCTGCTGCCGAAAATCCCGCTGTAGACCTGACGCCGACCACCGTTACACAAGGCTGGAACAAACACGACACCACCTGGATGCTCGGCCTCTACGGCACCGCCATCGGTGCCGGCACCTTGTTCCTGCCGATCAACGCTGGCGTGGGCGGCTTCTGGCCGTTGATCGTGCTGGCGCTGCTGGCCTTCCCGATGACCTTCTTCGCCCACCGTGGGCTGACGCGCTTTGTGTTGTCGGGCAAATCCGGCGACATCACCGAAGTGGTGGAAGAACACTTCGGCATCGGCGCCGGCAAGCTGATCACCCTGCTGTACTTCTTCGCGATCTTCCCGATTTTGCTGGTGTACAGCGTGGCGCTGACCAACACCCTGACCAGCTTTATGGAACACCAACTGCACCTGGCTGCACCGCCCCGGGCAATCCTGTCGCTGGTGCTGATCCTCGGCCTGATGGCCATTGTGCGCTGCGGCCAGGGCGTGATCGTCAAGGCCATGAGCGTGCTGGTGTACCCCTTCGTCGCCGCCCTGCTGCTGTTGGCGGTGAGCCTGATCCCCAACTGGAACGGCGCATTCTTCGCCTCCGCCAGCGAAGGCATGCCCGTGCCGGCCTTCTTCAAGACCTTGTGGCTGGCGATCCCGGTGATGGTGTTTTCCTTCAACCACTCGCCGATCATCTCCGCCTTCGCCGTCGACCAGAAACGCGTGTACGGCCCGCAAGCCGAACGCAAAAGCAGCGGCATCCTGGCCATGGCCCACAGCATGATGGTGCTGACGGTGATGTTCTTCTGCTTCAGCTGCGTGCTGGCCCTGTCGCCGGCTGACCTCGCCGCCGCCAAGGCGCAGAACATCTCGATCCTGTCGTACCTGGCGAACCACTTCCAGACCCCGGTCATCGCCTACGCCGCACCGTTGATCGCGCTGGTGGCGATCACCAAATCCTTCCTGGGCCACTACATCGGCGCCAGCGAAGGCTTCCAGGGCCTGATCGTCAAATCCCTGCGCGGGCGCAACCGCAGCATGTCGGCCAAGTGGCTGGAGCGCTGCACCGCGCTGTTCATGGTGCTCACCTGCTGGGCCGTGGCCACCTTCAACCCGAGCATCCTCGGCATGATCGAAACCATGGGCGGGCCGATCATCGCCTGCCTGTTGTTCTTGATGCCGATGTACGCCATCCGCCGAGTGCCATCCCTGCGCCAGTACTCGGGCCAGGCGTCCAACGTGTTTGTGGTGTTGATCGGTTTGATTGCGCTGTCTGCGATCGTTTTTTCGGTCATGCCCTGAAACGGATCACCGAACTCAAAAACACCACCCACCCACTGTGGGAGCGGGCTTGCTCGCGAAAGCGGTCGTTCAGCCGAGTAATCATTGGCTGACACACCGCATTCGCGAGCAAGCCCGCTCCCACAGTGGAAATTTGATGGCAGGCAGATTGCTGTACGGCACGCCCCTTGCTGTACAGCTACTGAGGAAAACGGACCTTGTGAAAACCTCAGCGAGCGAATGGCCGGTGGTCAGGAAACGCGAACTAATCCCGACACCGGTCGTCAATGACTGCATGTTCTTATCAGGCGGTAACGCACCATGGACAACCCTTTTCAGATCATCACCGACACCTTCGCCCCGAAATACCGGGTCAATTTAAGCATCCAGCGGCTGGACGGCAGCATCATGCTGACCCTGTCCGATGAAGACGGCGTCGTGGCCAAACGCATGATCAGCGCCGAACAACGCAACGACCCCCAGCGCCTGAAACGGCTGGTGCAGAGTGTGCAATTCGGGATTGCGATCGAGCAGGGGCACAGCGCGATGGAGATATTGGCGGTGATGACCGATGGGGACAGCCACCAGGTACTGCAGCGGCCGCCGGTCAGCAGGCCGCCGCTCAACGCAGGGTTCTAGAGCTCGCCCTTCTCTGTTTCAAGGCTCGCTTCACCCTTGCGGCGCGGGCCTTCGACCTTCACCGACGGAAATGCCGACGACGCATACCGCACCACCAGAATCGCGAACGCCAGCAGCAGAATCCCACCGCACAGGTAGATGATGCCGATGTCGGGCGGGTTGTGGTGGGACACGTTGGAAATCAGCAGACGGGTCAGCGCCGTGATCGCCACGTAGATCAGGAAACGCACCGGCATGTGGTTGGTCTTGAAATAAATCCCGACCATCGCCCCCAGTTCCAGGTAGATGAACAGCAGCAAGATGTCATCGATCTTGATGTGCCCCGTCTCCAGCATCCCCAGAAATTCCATCACCGCGGCATAGGCGGTCACCGCACCAATGGCGAACAGTGCCAGGTAGTGGAAGGTCTCGACGAACAGATTTCCCAAGGACTCGGCCAGTTGGTGCACGGTCTTGCGCAGGTTTTCAGCCCAGTTGATTTTCACGATGATGCTTCCTTAGGTCGGCTCGACCGGATAATGCGGGTTGGACGTGACGGTTTCTCTGCATGCAGAAAAAAGGCCAGGGAACAGGAAGTGAGATGGTGGCGGGGTGATATGAGGCACTTATCTTGCTGCTTGATGATCGTTCCCACGCTCTGCGTGGGAATGCCGCCCCGGACGCTCCGCGTCCCATGCCCTATGGTTTCGGGTAGGGGTGACGCGGAGCGTCACGGTATGCATTCCCACGCAGAGCGTGGGAACGATCCATCTAGGTGACCGGGTGATTCAGGTCAGGTCGGGGCGACTTGATCCAACGCTTGATCGACCAATAAACCACTCATTTCCAGCAGTTGATGGATCGCCAGAAGCAAACTTCGCTGTGGTCCTTCAAGCTCAAAAGCCAGGCTACTGGCCATTTCACGGGCACTGTTCAAGGTTTCGCTGGCATTGGCGAGTAATGTTTCAGTGTCAGTATTTGGGGTCACAGCGAAAAGCGCGGTAGGCGGCTTTATAGGCGATTCAGAAAAACAGGCAGTCATTTTTACCATGGTGCATTCCTTGGATTTACAAGATGTTTGCTCCTTAAATTCGAGCCGCCAAACTCGTGTACCGCATAAGCGAAGCCCGGAGAAGGTAAGCCACTGAATGACGCTCCTGCAACCCCACCAACCTGTGAGAAGTTTCCGATAGGGCAAACCAGCATTTGCCAGCTACATTGAAAAGCCACTACCCAAAGCCCATGGATTGGCTTATGCTTTTAGCTGTATATAAATACAGTAGTCGCGAGAACGCTTGGCGACATTCGAACCAAGGGCAACTCCCTTCAATACTGCACCGATGACGAGGCCGAAAAATGGCTGTTGAAACCCTGTATCGCAGTACCCGTGACCTGGAGACTACATTCGTGGATCGCAAACTTGCCGACGCACACGACCAGATGCTTGAACTGGCAGAGTCCCTGATGGAAGTGCTGTTGAAAAACGTCGAAGGCTTGAGCGAGAAGCAGGCTGAAGATGCCGGTATTTTCATGGCCAAGAACCGCGCGGCGTTTGCGGCGGCGTTCAAGAACAATGCGAGTGCATTGGCGGAGATTGGGCAGCCAGCGGCTGAGTGATGCATTGCCAGTAGTGGCGAAAGGGCTTGCTGTGGCAGAGGGCGCTTGCTTTGAGCAAGGGCGCTTGCTGTGGCAGAGGGAGCTTGCTGTGGCGAGGGAGCTTGCTCCCGCTGGGCTGCGCAGCAGACCCAAAAGCTTGGGAGCGCTGCGCACTCCAGCGGGAGCAAGCTCCCTCGCCACAGCAAGCTCCCTCACCACAACAAGCTCCCTCGCCACAGGTTAAGCGTTGATGCCTTTCACATGTGTCATGCCTGCCACAAGGTCTTGCCGAAGAACGTCAACGTGCGGTCCCACGCCAGTTGCGACCATGCGGCATCGTATTGCGTGTCTGCAATCCGACCATCACCAATCGCCGTCTCGTTGGCAAACGCATGGCGCGCCAGGTAGCGATGGAAAGTCGCGTCTACACCCGCAGCATGCAGTTTTGACTCCAGCTCCGCCACGGTGTCGATATTGAAGAAGGCATCCTGCGTGCCCCAATGCCCGATCAGCGACGCCTTGATCTTCGAAGCATCCAGATACTCCAGCGGCGGGAAGCCGTACCACACCACGCCCGCAGCCACTTCCGGAATCGCGTTCAACGCCAGCAACGTCAACGCCCCGCCCATGCAGTAACCGGTCACACCGACTTTTTTCGAATCCGCCTGCAAGTACTGCACAGCACCCTTGATGTCTTGGGAAACCGCGTCACCAAAATCCAGCCCATCCATCAGGTGGTGAGCCTCTTCCTCTTCCACGGTCGACGCGCCGCGATAAAGGTCCGGCACCAACACGCGGTAACCGCATTCGGCCAGTCGATTGGCCACGCCCTTGATCTGATCGTTTACGCCCCACCATTCCTGGATCACCACGATCGCCGGCGCGCCTTCGAGTACCGCCGGGCTGGCCAGGTAGCCGTTGACGTCCGCGCCATCCGGGCGTTTGAAGGTAATCATGCGCCCGCTGGAGCGCCCTGCTGTTTGTTTGGACATGCCAACCTCGTTCTGATGGGTTTGAAAAAATAAGCCTGCAACAGAGATATCTGTATTTGCACGTGTCCGCCACTGCGGGTGTATCAGAGTGTGTATGGATGCCCCTGAGATACACACGTACCGGCAATCGCGGCAGCGCGACACACGACAGATACACATCGGCGCTTAAGTGATGAAGCCTGTTCAACATTCAATCACCCAGGGCCCGGAAAATAAAATGAATAACCTCCCATCTGTCGACCGTCTCACCGTCACCTCCTACACCAATGGGCTGCTCGGCCCCAGCCAGAAAATGCTCGGCCCGCTGGCCGACGGTGGCACCTTGATCACCGGCACCCCGCCCGGTTGCTGGGGCCCGATGATCACGCCGGCCTTTGAGGGTGGCCATGAAGTGACCCAGCCCGTGTTCATCGCCGGCGCCGAAATCGGCGACGCGGTGGCGCTGAAGATCAAGCGCATGCGCGTCACCTCCCTGGCCACGTCCTCGGGGGTCATGAGTTTTGTCGAAGGGCGTTACCACGGCGACCCGTTCGTCGCGAAGTTCTGCTCCAACTGCGGGCAAGAGCATCCCGCCAGCCACGTCGAAGGCATTGGCGATGACGCCATTCGTTGCGATGCCTGTGGCGCCGAGGTCAGTGCGTTTCGTTTCAGCAATGGTTACGTGATCGTTCTGGATGCCGAGCATCAGGTGAGCCTGACGGTCAACCAGGCCGTGGCGGATCGCCTGGCCGGCAAGGCATCGGACCTGTCGGCGCTGCCCGAACTGTCTGCCCAGCACTCGATCCTGTCCCTGGCCCGCGCCGATATCCCGGGCCTGGCCGCGCATATGCGCCCATTCCTGGGCAACATCGGCACCACGCCTTCACGGGATCTGCCGGATTCCCACAACTGCGGCGACTTCGGCCAGTACCTGGTGGGCGCGCCCCATCGCTACAGCATGACCCATGATGAACTGCACGCCGCGAAAACCGATGGCCACATGGACACCAATTCCGTGCGCGAAGGCTGCATCCTGATCTGCCCGGTGAAGGTCCCCGGCGCCGGCGTATACATGGGCGATATGCATGCTCAACAGGGCAATGGCGAAATTGCCGGGCATGCCACCGATGTGTCGGGGGAAACCGAACTGACGGTGCAGGTGATCAAGGGCCTGAGCCTGGACGGGCCGATCCTGCTGCAAAACCTCGATGACCTGCCGCCCATGGCGCGCCCGATGACCGCGGAGCAACGCCTGCGGGTGAAGGCACTGGGGGAGCGCTGGGGCCAGGTGGAGATCGAGGAGAACGCGCCCATCACCTTCATCGGCAGTGGGACCAATCTCAACGTCGCGACAGACAACGGACTGGAACGCGCCGCCGCCGTGACCGGGCTGCCGCTCGACGAAGTGCGCAACCGCGCGACCATCAACGGCTCAATTGAAATCAGCCGCCTGCCGGGAACCGTGCGGGTCACGATTCTGTGCCCGATGCACATCCTTGATCGTATGGGCGTGGGCCAACTGGCCCGGGAGAAATATCAGCTTTGACCCGCCTCAGCGGTACAGCAAGCGCTCCGCCAGCTCATCCGCTACCCGCGCGGGTGAGCGCTTTTCAGCCTGGGCATGGGCGAAGATTTCGGTCAGGCGTGTGCCGATGTTCGACAGGTGCGCGGTGATGGTTTCCAGCTCCGCGCCGCCGTGCTTGAGGGCCACGTAGATCAGCCCACCGGAGTTGATCACGTAGTCCGGCGCGTAAAGAATCCCACGCCCTTCCAACTGATCGGCCACTTGCAGGTTGGTCAGTTGCGCACTGGCGGAGCCGGCCACCGCTGCGCATCGCAACTGCGCGACCGTGTAGCGGTTGAACACCGCGCCCACACCGCAGGGCGCAAGGATATCGCACGGAGTGCTGAGCAAGGCTTCGTTGGCAATCGGGTGCGCACCCAGTTGTTCCATCGCCAGTTGCACCTTGCCGTGGTCGATGTCGCTCACCAGCAATTCAGCCCCGGCGGCGTGCAGCTGCTCGGCCAGGGCATAACCGACGTTGCCCAGGCCCTGGATCGCCACGCGCAGACCTTCCAGATTATCGCTGCCCAGGCGAGCCATCGCGGTGGTGCGGATGCCGGCGAACACGCCCATCGCCGCGTGGGGCGAGGGATCGCCGGCCGCCGTGGTGCTGGTGACATAGCGGGTCTGCTGGGCGATGCAATCCATGTCGGCCACCGAGGTGCCGCTGTCGATGGCGGTGATGTAGCGGCCATCCAACTGCTCGATGCAGCGGCCGAAGGCTTCAAACAATGCCGCGCGGCTTTCCACATGGGCGGGGCGGATGATCACCGCATTGCCGCCACCCACCGGCAAACCGGCCAGCGCGGCCTTGTAGCTCATGCCCTGGGCCAGGCGCGCGGCATCCGCCACGGCACTTTCATCGTCGGGGTAAGAGAGATAGCGGCAGCCTCCAAGGGCGGGACCCAGGCGGCTGTTGTGGATGGCAATGACCGCCTTCAACCCGGTGGCCGGGTCAACGCTCAGGTGCAGCGATTCAAGGCGGGTGCTGTGCATGAGCGCAAACATCGTCAAGCTCCCGAATCACTTCTGGTAGGCGCCAAGTATAGGACTGCCAGCGAAACCCTGCTGAAGCGCGCAGGAATAAGACCACCGGTTTTAAAGGGTTTGCGACATAAACAGGTAGGACCTGTCTTAAGGCACTGGACGAAAGTTCACAGCAAGGCTAAAACGAGACATCCGCCGGAGAACCCAATGAAGCCCCGCGACGCCTTTTTTGCCTGCCTGGAACGCTCACCGCCCGCGCTGTTTGAAGCCGCGCTGTGGATGGCGGCCGAGCACGACCCGGCGGTGGACCCCTTGGCCATCCTGCAGGACTTCAAGGTATTGCAGCAATTGGTCAGCCTCAGCATGCCGATGCTGCCGGCGGATGAACTCGGACAACCGTTGCTGCGGCGCATGAACGACCTGGGGTTCGCCCAGGATGACCACACCCCGCTGCGCCCCGCCGCCGCGCTGCTGGACAAGGTGTTGAAACGTAAACGCGGCCAGCCACTGGCCTTGGGGCTGATCGCCCTGGAGCTGGCGCGGCGCCTGGACATCCCCTTGGTCGGCGTCAACTTCCCGGGGCACTTCCTGTTGCGCGTGCCGGGCGCCGATCACCTGCTCGACCCCTGCGGCGGCCGACGCCTGTACCCCAACGATTGCCGCGACCTGCTGACCCGCCAATACGGGCCCAATCTCAAGTTGCAGGCCGACCACCTGCACACCGCCGAGCCGCGATCGATCCTGCAACGGCTGTCGCGTAATCTGCGGCAGTTGCACCTCTCCAACGACGACCACCTGGCCGCTCTGGTGGATGCCGAACGCGTGCTGGAGCTGGGCAATGCCAGCGCCGCCGATTACCTGGCCCGGGCCAGTTTGTATCAGCGCCTGGATTGCCCGAACGCCGAGCGTTTTGACCTGGAACACGCATTGATGCTCAGCGAAGACCCGATCCAGCGTCTACGCCTGACCGAACGGCTGGGGCATTTGCCGCCGAACTCTGTGGTGCATTGACTGGCGAGCGCACCTGGATAATCAACAACGCCGCTATCACCGCCGGAATCGCGCAGAAGAAGAAAATCTGCTGCACCGGTATGTGCATCGCCAGCAGCAGGCTGCCGAACAGCGGCCCCAGGATCGACCCGAACCGCCCGACACCCAGTGCCCAGCCTGTACCGGTGGCCCGCACGTGAGCCGGGTAGAAGTTACTGGCGAACGCGTTCAGGGTCAGTTGACCGCCGATGATGCAGAAGCCCGCAGCAAACACGCAGGCCACCAGATAGCGCGGATTGTCGTGATTCAGCCCCAGCAGGATGGTGCACACCGCAGCCGCTGCCAGCACGCCGGACAGTAGGCGCACTTTGCTTTTGAGCCGGTCGGCAAACCAGGCCATGCCGATGGCGCCCAGTGTCCCGGCGAACAGGAACATCGAGGTCACCAGATTGGCTTCGTTCAGGCCCAGGCCGCTTTCCAGCAACAGCGAAGGCAGCCAGCTGATCATGAAATACAGCAGGATCAGGCTGACAAAAAACGTCGCCCACAGCAGCAAGGTCGGGCGCGCATAACCATGGCGGAACAGCTCCACCACCGTCAGTTTGCTGCCTTGCTCCTGGCGGTTTTCAGCCTCGCTCGCTGGCGGCGGTTGCCAGCCTGGCAGCATTCGCGCGGTGACTTTTTGCAGGCGCGCATACGGCGGTGCATCACGCAGCAGGCGTGGCAGGGATTCGGGCAACATCCAGGCAAGAAACGGAAACAACAGCAATGGCGTCACACCACCGGCGAGGAACACCGCCTGCCAGCCGAAACTGTCGATAAACCCGGCCGCGACAAAACCTCCGGCCGCACCGCCGAAAGAAAAGCCACAGGCGGCGAGCGTCACCATCAATGTTCGCAGGCGGGGTGGTGAGTATTCCGACATGAGGGCCATGGCGCTGGGCATTGCACCGCCCATGCCGATGCCGCAGATAAAGCGGGCGGCCATCAAGGTATTGAGAGAGTTGGCGAACACCATCAGCACCGTGAGGCTGGCGTAGATCAACACACAGCACAGCAGGATTCGCCGCACCCCGAAGCGATCCGCCAGCGGCGTGACGGCCAGGGAGCCCAGCGTCAGCCCCAGCAGGTTGGCGCTGAACACCGGGCCGAACGCGGCTTTTTCCAGGCCCCAGTCCTTGGCCAGCGCCGGTACTACGTAGCCCAGGACCTGGGCGTCGTAGCCATCGGTGACCAGCAACAGTGCCAGCAACAGGAGAATCAACCACTGATAGCGCGACACCGGACGGGCGTCGAGTGCCGCACGAAAGCTGGCAATCTGATTGTGCATCGCAAGGGACCTGTATTGTTTTTATATATTTTGGACACGCTGAAGATCACATGTGGGAGCGGGCTTGCTCGCGAAAGCGGTACGCCAGTCAATACATCTGCTGACTGATACAC